>CAZCPV010000024.1:0-7334 GCA_964500765.1 uncultured Draconibacterium sp. | reverse complement strand
TAAAAACAGCAATAGCAGATAAGTATTTTTCATAATTTTTATGTTAAAATTTTGTAACTTTTTTTGAAAAAACAGTTCCGTCAAAAGTTTTGAATTTCAGGATATAAATTCCTTTTTTCGTATTTTTAAAGTTTATTTCCGTATTTCTTTTCTTATTTTTATTTTCAAATTGCATAACTGTTTTTCCTAAAATATCTAAAACCGAAATTTGTTCAACCGATTCCGTATTTTGTATTTTCAAAACATCATAAACCGGATTCGGGTAAAGTTTTATTTTATTTTCTGCAAGTGTTTTAACATCAAGAGCAACGGGACCGTAATAATCGCTGAATGTAATTGAACCCGTCAGAGATTCTTGTGTTGAGCCCGTTTGAGCAACCGGTGTAACTCGAAAAATCATATATTTTCCCAAATCGTCTTGTGTTAAGGTATAAGTTTGTTGATTTGCTCCGATAATCGTAAAAAAGTTTGTTCCGTTTGTATCATCTGCCCTGTTCCATTGATATATCGAATTTCCTTCAAGGTCGCCGTTTGCATCGCTGTATGTATAATTTCCGGTAAGCACCTGTCCGGTTTCTAAGTTTCCGCTGATATATACATTTGAAGCAACCGGAGCAGCAGCCGTGCTTGCGGAAATTGCACCGCTTACGACACTTACCGTTGCACCCTTTTCTATCCCCGACTGTGCTGCCGGAGTTATTTCAAAAAACAGAAATTTCCCTTCATCTTCTTCCGTTAAATCATAAGAAACATTTGTTGCACCGGTTATTGCCGTTTTCCCGGTACCGTTTGCATCGTCGGCTCTGTACCATTGATATATAGAATTTCCTTCGAGGTCGCCGTTTGCGTCACTGTACGTATAATTTCCCGTTAAGGTATAAAAAACTTCTTCGGTTCCGCTTATATTTACGTTTTCGGCAACAGGCGGTAATTCCGTAAAACGAAAAGCACCGAAACCGTTATTGGTTGACAAAACATAAATTATCGGTTTTTCGCTTCCGGAAATATCGTTTTTATACGCAATATCTCCTACGGCATAGGTGTTTGTATTATTTCCGGTTTTTTCGGAAGTTCCGTAACGTGCATCAAAATACAAATCATTAACCGGAGCATTTTCTATCAATACAAGGGCATTTTGTCCGTTTGCCGAGTTTACCGCATCTGCGGATTGAAATGCAGAAGTGTACCTGAAGCCCTGATACATAAATGTTTGTATCGAAGAGTTAGATTGTCCCGTTATGTTTGAAGGAATAGTTCCTTTCAGCGTTCCGTCGGCGGAAAACAGTGTCGGCGACACGGCAGAATGTCCGTTTACATAGAAATCATCCGTATTTGTATTTCCGAGAGGAGCAACAGAAGGCGATGTTCCGATGTCGGAAATTCCCGAAAGGGTAATAATTTCCGGAGTGCTGTTTAAATTTCCGCCGGTAACCGTCCACCTGAAAACGACATTTGTTCCGGATGCCGCCGCATAAATTACGGCATTTCCGTTTAAATCGCCCGTAAGCGAAAAATTATCGCCGAGCCGATACGAAGCTGATGCCGTATAATTTATATATTCGACGGGGGCAGCGGTTTCGTTATCCCATTTGTAAATTTTAAACGGAGATGTACCGGCATCGGTTGTTAAATTACAAGCTAAAATCGATCCGTCGGTTCCTGTTTCAACATCGTTTAAAGCATAAATCCCTCCGCTGACTGCGGAAACATCTAAATTTCCTATATCACTTCCGTCGGCAGCGTTTAAAATTTTTACGGCTGTTCCGCCGGAACGACTGACAATATACAAATGTCCGGAACCGTAAGCAATACCTCTTTCAGTATTTGCAGAAGTTGAAAACCAAGTCGGAAGATTTGCATTTTCCGTATTTTTAATCCACAGGGTTTCCAATCTGCTTGTCTTGAAACTCCAAACGGAAGACCATGTAGCAAGATTATCGGGTTTTACCCTCCAAAAATATGTTTTATTGTATGAAAAATTGCCGTATGTAAAAAAAGTATCCGTTACGTTTGTTTCATTAATAATAAGATTTGAAAAATCGGAATCGTCGGAAACTTGCAAAACATATGAATTTGCTCCGTTTTTTGTTTCCCATATAAATTTTACTTCGGTTAAGTTGTCGGAAGAACTGTTTCCGGGTTGTATTAAATTAAAATTACTTAAATTCACCTCATCTGCCGGAACACTTTCGTTATAGCCCTTATCGTAAGCCGTAACGGTATAAAAAATATTATTCTGGGGTGCCGTTTCATAATTTATTGTTACGCTTGTTGTTCCCATAATCTGAAATTTAACAACATTTTTAATGTCATCAATATTTACGGGAGAAGATTCGGACTGATATACATTATAATATTTTACGGTATCACCGTCGGAAGGCAAATCCGGAGCATCCCAATTTAATGTAAAACTTGTTGAATTATTTGCGGTAAGCGAAAGGTTTTTCGGTTTATTCGGCGGAACATTGTCTTTCCACGGCATCGGAGGAATATTTGCCGGATATTTGTATTGTCCGTTTTTCAAAAGGGTATGAATATTTTTGATATTGTACGTAATCTGCAAAGTTCTGAAATAGGTTTGCCCGTATCCTCCGGCAGTTCTTGTATAATCGAGTTGATTTAAAATTTCGTCTGCCGACCAACCTTTCGGACTGTCTTTCATTGCTTTGTACCAAAAACTTTCATGATCGCCTGCTAAAATATCTTTTTTACTTTCCATTTGGTATGCGGCAATTCCGGTATAAATAGGTTTTCCGTAAGAATTGGCAACCCAATCGTCAACCAGATAAGGAAACCGGCTCGACATTGTCCAATATACCTGCGGACAAATATAATCGTGCTTGCCTTGTTGTGCCCAGTCTCTCGCATCTTGATAAACATCATAATATCCTTGCCATCCGGAAGCACCGGGGATATTGTGATAAATACCTATCGGAGCACTTCCTACTTTTACCCACGGCTTTACGCTTTGAACAGAATCGTAAACATCATATACAAATTGATTAATATTTGCCCGCCTCCAATCGCCTATATCTTGCCCGTTTCCGTATGTTGCATACGTATCGGCATCGTCAAAATCGGAACCGGGATATCGAATATAGTCAAAATGCAAAGCATCAAGGTCGTAATTATTTACCATTTCCATGGCAACATTAACCAAATATTGCCGGGTTTCGGGTATTCCGGGGTCCATCCACCAACCGTAAGTTCCGCCGGATTCGTACAGCTTGCATAATTCGGGATGGGCATTGACAATATGTTCGGGACTTGTACTCGGCGGAGGATTTTGTCCGGAGTAAACTTTGTATGTTACAAACCATGCGTGTACTTCCATCCCGCGGGCATGGCATTCGTCAATAACAAATTGCAGAGGATCCCAGCCGGGGTCTTGTCCCAAGGTTCCCGTTAAGGATTTTGCCCACGGTTCCAAAACGGAAGGATACATTAAATCACCTCTGGCTCTTACCTGAAACATTACGGTATTAAAATTTGCACTTTTTAAGGAATCCAATATTTCAATCATATCGGATTTTTGGGTTGCAACGGAATAGGTTTTTGGCCAATCCAAGCCCCAAACTGTTGTAAGCCACACGGCTCTTACTTCTTCTTTGGGTTGTGCCGATGAAATAAACGGTATAACAATAGCTAACAGTATAATTAATTTTTTCATAATTTAATTAACAAATTTTTTATTTATTCTTTAATTTTTAAGCAGTAAATTTCACCTTTTGCGGTGTGAAAAACTATTTTTTTATTTTGAGCGGAGCATTGCGGGTATAATTCGATAATATCCTTTGTATCGGTAAGGTTAATTTGTTTTTTTCCGTCGGAACTGACGGCAAAAATATCGGAAGACGTAAATTTATAGTTGTTGTCATAATCTTTCATTCCGACAACCCAATCGTTATTATACCATACCGGAGCATTCAAATAACCCAAATCGGAAATAATTTTTCCGTTTAAATCGGAAATATAGGTCCCGTGTCCGGCAAAAGTGTATAAAATTCTTTTTTTGTCCGGAGACAAGCTTACCCATATATAATTTCCTTCGCCGTTGGGTGTTAAAATCTTTTTTACATCTTTATTATACAGTACTATTTTTTGTCTTTCAATAAATGTCCAAATGTTATTGCTTTTTGAAGAATTTTTCAGTGTACTATTTTTTGCTTCTCCGTCAAGCGTATAAAAAAGTTTGTCTCCCGAAACTTTGGGAACCGAAACATTTCGATTTTTGGCTTCGATAATAGTTTTTGTTTTTTTCTCAATATTATATGAATAAATTGCGGAAATTTTTCTCATCCCTTCATATTCGTTTTCTCTGAAAAACAGTTCTTTACCGTTTTCGGAAAAAACAGGACAGTAACCTGCTCCCTGTTTGTCGGAAATTTGTACGATTTTTTTATTCTTTAAATTATATAAATATAACCCGTTAAAATTTTGCTTGGTAAAAAGAATTTTGTTTCCGTCGGGACTTAATTTCGGAAAAAAATTTTGCTCGTTGTTTTTAATATTAATTTTTTGAGACTTAACTGCCTTAAAGTCTTGTGAATATACAATTTGGCTTAAAAATAGAAATATAAACAGCAAATTTTTCATAAATTTTAATTTTTCTTATTGGATTCAAAGTTACTGCAATTTCTATTAAAATCACAGAATAGATATTTTTTTAAAATTCGGGTCCTTCCGTTGTTTTTTCAAGTTTTCTGGCATGAGACAAGAAATTTTCCGCATTCATTTCTCTGAAATATAACAATCCGTGACTGACTCGTACCTTCGGGTGTTCGTTAAGATAAAAAAAGTCTTTTCCCAAAAGAAGTTGAATATCTTTCAGTTGTTCAACCCAAATTTTCCGTGTTAAGGTACTGAATTTTCCGTTTAGTTGATAACTCGGAAACGATGCTTCCACCTGACTTAAATAGCAATCGGAAAAAGCACTGTCCAAAACAGCCATTGCATTAAGCGATACAGGAACTATAACTTCGCTTTCTGCCGGATGAAACTTATACCAAACATTTCGGTATGCCCAAATACGTAACTTACTTAAATCTTCTTCTTTTCCCCACATTCTTATTGCTTCGGCAATTGCCTGCAATACTTTATAGTGTGTGTCGGGTCCGCTGCCTTCGGGGTCAAAAGCCAAACTGATAACCGTCGGTTTTAGTTCTTTCAGCATTTTATAGATGGGTTTTACGTCTCTTGTTCGTTCCGGTTGCTCGGTAAAAATATCTCCGGTATAAAAACCCAATCGCAAATGGTGAACATCTTTTACCTGAACCCCGAAATGTGCCCATACCAATTCTTCTTCAAATTCGCGAATCATCCCTTTGAGTTTTTGAACTTTTACGGGGTTTTTTTCGCCGTCGTAACTGTGTTTTAAAACGGCAATTATATCGTTAATCGTATATCTTAAATCTTCTTTGTTTTTAATTCCGTATATATCAACAACGGCTCTTACCAAACGATGGCATAAACCGCGTTTTTGTCCTCTTTCATCAAAACTTGCAACTTTATTAAGGTAGTGATAAACATCCTTATCCCATTTATATTTATAGCCGGTTTCAAAAAAATCGCCGTAATTTATCATCTGAATTTCATCCTTTTCCAAAAACATTTTTGTATTATTTAATGCTTCGATGACAAATTTATTCGTAACCGCCGTAAAACCGGAAGTCATTACGGCAAAATGAAATTTGTTGGTCGGTTCACGCAATTGTCGATTTACATGCGGTAACATACCGAGCATCACATCATCGTGGTGCGGTCCCGTATGAAGAAATGTTTGCCCTTTTTCATTCCGCATACCTTTATTAATTTTTTCCTTAACGGAATCAATTACTTCTTGTACCGTTTTTTCATTTAAGCCGGGTATTTGTCGGCAGTATTTATCCTGTTTTAAATCATCAATCGTTAAATGATGTCCGTATTTATCTAATTTCTTACAAAGATTTATAATCGCTTTTTCTGTTTTTTCTTTTGTCCATTTTCCTGTTGAATAATATCGTTCTACGCTGTCCGTAAGCATTGAGCCGGCTCCGGCAGTAATATAAAATCGGGCATTTTTTAATTTATGCAAAACAGTTGCCGGATATACATTACTCGGTTCTTTTTCCAAAGCATTTTTCACCACTTCGGCTTTGGCTTCTCCCGCTGCAATAATTATTGCCGTTGCCTCCGGATTGTAGGTAATTGTTTCGAGCCCGATGGTTATGACCAAACGATTTTTAGAAATTTCGATTCCTCCGAGGTCTCCGGCAGCAACCGCCTGTGTTTCAAAGTTTGTAGCCGTTAATCGTGTAGTTGAATAATGGTCGGAACCGCGTGTGTTAAACGCAATATGCCCGTCCGGTCCGATACCGCCCAAGAAAAACCCGATACCGCCCAGTTCTCTTATTTTTGCTTCGTACTCCGAACACCATTTATCAATCAAAAAAATTGATTCTTGTTGTATTCGTTCTTCTTCCGAACGATATTCCCTGTATCTTAATGATAAATCAACTTTAGAATCCGGAAAAATTTCGGAAAAATGTTTTCCTTCATAAAGCGGAATTGTATCCGAATTAATAAACAACGCTTTACTTCTGTCAAGTCCGAAACCATCAATATAAAATTTATTGACATAATAATAAAAACTGTTTGCCTGTTCGGAACTTATCGGATAAAATTCATCTATTTGTACAAAATGCAAACCGGATAATTGCGGTTTTTCCTTGACTTCCAAACGATATTTTTTTCGTAAATTCAGAACTTTCTCACTTGTCCAATTATCAAGAATATAGCTTGTCCATTTTATGAAATGTTCCGGCGTTTTCCCCGTCGGTAAACTTATAACACCGTTTGGATTTTCCGAAACCCACTCTATAAAACGCAAAGCAGTAATAAGTCCTAATTTCGGAAAATTATCAACCGTAATGTAAGGTATTAAAGAATTTATATTCCCTCGTTTTGATTGTTTAAAAAATTCTTTTTCAATTTCAGAAAGGTATTTAATATTCATTTTCTTATATTTTTCAAGTTAACTGTTTTTTTTCACAAACAATAATATTAAAACAGCGTATAAAAATACAACTTTTTGTATAAATAAGCAGCTATTTTGTGTTTTTTATTATTTTATGTTTAAAAACATTACAACATCTTGTTTTTTATATTTTTTATTGTACTTTTATTGCCTTTAAAAGAATTTTTGAATAAGTATAAAAATCAACCGATTTGCCGATACAACGAAGACATTAATAAAAACTTATCTGTATTTACTATCTTTCAGATTTCTTATTTTATAACGAAAAACACAATGAGTAAACCCAAAATCAGAAAATATAAAGACACGGATTTTAAAT
>CAZCPV010000023.1:15693-19507 GCA_964500765.1 uncultured Draconibacterium sp. | reverse complement strand
GCATTGCCGAATTATCTTGAGTGTCGGATGCATTATTTGATATTAAGACTTGTGCATTTGCATTTTGTGTTATTAACGATAAAACTATGAGAGTTAATAACAAGAGAACTTTTTTGATTTTTTTCATGATTGGGAATTTTATGTTAGTTAATAAATTTACGACGACAGATTGAGAAATTCAATACCTGTTATATTTTATTTTTACTTTTTTTATTTCTAAATGAATGAACAGTTGAATGTAAAAGTCAGTATTTCAATTATAAAGGTAGAGAATATATAAGACAAAGTCAACAGCAAATAAGAATATGCCGGAATTTAATAAGAATTTGTACGGATACGGAAAGAATTCGTTTTTCTTAATTCGGAAAACTTAGTAATAATACATATTTTCAACTTATGAGCTGTGTATTGAAACGGTAATACTGTTTTGTTAAAGCGGTTACAATTTGCTGAGATTATCTATTACTTTTAACAGAGCGTTTCGTTTTCGAGATGAAACGGGTACTTTTGAATTGTCTTTCATAAAAATAGTTCCTCCGGATTTTTTATCAAAATGATCCATAAAATATAAATTCACCATGTGTGATTGATGAGACCTGAAAAAACCGTATTCACTCAAAAGTTCTTCATATTCTTTGAGTGTTTTGGATACCATAATTTTTCTGTTGTCGATAAGGTGAAATTTGGTATAATAATCGTCGGATTCACAGCGGATAATATCACGAATATTAACCATAAAAATACTGTCGGAGGTTTTAAGGATGATTTTTTTAACACCCTCGGAGATATTTTTTATGTTTGTTAATAATGCCTCCAATTTCAATTCCGTTTGGTCGCTTTCAAGTTGTTTGTGTGCATTGTTGACGGCTTGAATAAGTTCTTTCGGGTTTAAAGGTTTTACTAAATAATCCAAGGCACTTATTTTGATGGCTTTAACGGCATATTCTTCATAAGCGGTTACAAAAATAATTTTAAAATCTGCATAATTGAGACGGTCGAGAATATCAAAACTTGTTTCATTTCCGAGAGAAATATCCAGAATTAAAATATCAGGATTAACTTGATTGATTATTTGAAGGGCTGAACTGACATCCGATGCCTCGAAAACAGATTTTACTTCGGGACAATAGTTGTTTATAATATCAACAATTCCTTCGCGGATATTTTGTTCGTCGTCAACTACTACAACCTTCATTTTTTAAGAGTTAAAAGGTTTTCTGCAACGAATTTATAAAATATTTTGAATAATACCTAATTTTTATTACCGATATTTCCTTTTCGGGGATAACCGATGATTTAAATATTTTATTATGTTTCAGCAAATACCGGGCAATTAATCGGAATATTTTAAAGGAATATTGAATTTAACTTTTGTTCCCGAAGGATTCCCGGTGTCTGAAACCAAATCAATTATTTCAAAATTAATTTTATTTTTTTTCTTTCGATTCAAATTTTCCAGTCGGCTTTTGGTTAAGCTGAGGGCAAACGATTTATGTTTTAATTTCTTTGTGCTGAGTGCTTTTTTTCTGCCGATACCGTTATCTTCCACTTCTACTTTTAAAAAACCGTTTTGTCGGGTGTAACGAATATATAGATTGTTTTCATTCTTATTTTTACTGAATGCGTGTTCCAGAGCATTTTCGATAAACGGCTGAGTGAGCATCGGCGGAATAAGGACATATTCGGTTTCTAAACTTTTATCAATTTCAAACGTATATGAGAAATGATATTCAAATCGTAATTTTTGCATTTGAAGATAGTATTTCATGGTTTCGATTTCTTGTTCTAATGAAATATATTCTTCTTTTGAGTTTTCAATAACATGCCTCATAAGTTTTGCAAAATCCGACAAATAAGCTCCTGCCTCAATGGCTTTATTTTTTATAATAAAAGTTTGTATTGAAGCTAAGGAATTAAATATAAAATGCGGATTCATTTGAGAACGAAACAGTTTTTGTTCAAGTTCCAATGTTTTTTGTCGGTTTTTTATTTTGTTATTTCTGAAAAGTAAAATACCGAAAAGCAGAATAATTATAATCAAAATAAAAAGACTGTATGAGAAGTATCTGTTTTTTAGGATAATTAACTTTTGTTTGCTGTTTTCATCGGAGAGTTTAATGATTTCTTTTTCTTTCTTCTCTGTTTGGTATTTTGTTTCTATTTCCGTAATTTGTTTGTTTTTTTCTTCATTAAAAATTGAATCTTTGATTTGAGTAAATAGTTTGTGATATTTAAATGCATTTTTGTAATCGCCTGTTACACCGTAAGTTTCAGATTTTGAAGAATATATTTCTTTCAACTGATAAGGATTGTTTATTTGAACGGCAATATTCTCACCTTGCTCAAAACATTTCAATGCCTGTTTATACTGTTTTTGTTTAGTGTAAATATTGCCTATATAGTCCAATGCTTCGAGTTCTGCTAATTTCTCATTTATGTTTTTTGCTAATTTTAAAGCAACTTTATAAGTTGATAATGCTTTTTCAATATTTCCCAATTTTTCATAAGCGGTTCCCAAAGTAAGATAAGATTGAGCTTCCCTTAAAGTGTATCCTTGTTCTTCCGAAATATTAATTGCTTTAATTAAGTAATAAACAGCTTTTTTTAATTCACCGGTTTCTACATATATCTGTCCGAGATTTATATAAGCACCGGTAATGTATATATAATCTTTAAATTTTTGAAATACATCCAACGCTTTAAGCATATATTTTTCGGATTTTTTCATATTCCCGAGCATAAAATATATGTTGCCGATATTAAAAGTTGACATTGCTGCACCTTTAATATTTCCCAGTTCTTCTTCAATTTCGGCTGATTTTTGATAGTACTCAACAGCCGATTTAAAATCGGAAGTAAGATAATATGTATTTCCGATATTATTATAAGCTACAGACATTCCGTTTTTATTGTCTGTTTTAACACATATTTGCAAACATTTCTTGTAATATTTTTCAGCTTCGGAATATTCTCCTTTTTCTTGACAGATTGCACCTTTTCTGTTAAATAATTTTGCCGATAATTTATTATCTTTATTACCGATTCTTTTAATTCCCATATCGAAGTTATGCAATGCTTCGTCATAATTCCCGCGATAATAATAAACATTACCAATGTTATAAAGAGCATTTACCGCACCGTTTGTATTCTTTTCTTTTTCTGCAATTTCAAGTGCTTGTTCAGCAAAAATTAATGCTGTGTCCAATGATCTTGATTTTATTAAATGTGAAAGTTGATTATAAACGGAAATTTTTTCTTCATCCGATGCCTTATTTAATTCATTAATCAAACTGTCAATTTTGTCGGCTTTCATTGAGAGTGTCCATAAGCTAAGTATGAACAGCAGCAGAAATTTTTTCATATTCCGGAAATTATTTGATTTAACCTTTTTGTATATAATTTTTAAAAATATAAAAAAATATTCGGTTTTAAGTCAAATATTTAAGATTTTTTTATTGTACTTATCAACTTAACCGCTGTTCCTTTTGAATAAGATTGAATTTTCGGCAACAGCTTTATATGAACTATGATACAAGGCATCGAAACCCGCAGACATATCCATTTACTCGCACTATATTATTTCTGTTAAAGTGCTCGTGAGCCAAAGATTCAAGGATTTCGCAACGAAGCAGATGGATAAAGGTAATTTCGAATTGACTCAAATTCGAGCATTATTTTTTTATGAAAAATAAGCGTAAAATATTTTTTCCTATATAGTTATATTCAAATCGATTGATAGTGAAGAATAATACAGGTTAAACTTCTGCTTACTCATAAAAAACAAAAAACCGCCGATAAAATCAGCGGTTTTCGT
>CAZCPV010000023.1:1393-15593 GCA_964500765.1 uncultured Draconibacterium sp. | reverse complement strand
GACCCCTCTGAGGCTCGAACTCAGGACCCACGCCTTAAAAGGGCGTTGCTCTACCAACTGAGCTAAGAAGTCAAAAGCTTTTAAAGAATTTTGCAATTTTAAAGTGACCCCTCTGAGGCTCGAACTCAGGACCCACGCCTTAAAAGGGCGTTGCTCTACCTACTGAGCTAAGGAGTCATAAAGGGTTTGCTTTAAAAACGGATGCAAAGGTAAAATCTATTATTTATTTTCCAAAAAATATTTTCAGTTTTTTAAAAAATATTTTCAGTTTTCAAATAAAGTTTTTTCAATAAAATTTCGATAATCTTTTATCGAACGTTTAATAACTTCATGTGCTTCTTTTTTATTATATATATGTGTAATTTCACAACGGTAGCCCTCAATTCCGGGCATATCTTTATAGGTAAGAAAATAGTGTTTTAACCTATCGACAACTGCATCGGGACAATCCGTAATATCCTGATACTCACCGTAAACAGCATCACCTTTTAAAACGGCAATAATTTTATCGTCGGCTTCGTTACCGTCAATCATACGAAACCCGCCTATGGGTATTGCCTGCACAAGAATATCACCGTGCGTAATTTCTTTTTCCGTTAAAATACAAATATCCAAAGGGTCGCCGTCGCCGATTATTTCCGGCCTTTTTAATTTTTCCCTGCTTACTTCGGCTAAATTATCTCCGCAATAGGTTTGCGGAATAAAACCGTACAAAGAGGGTAAAATACTCGAAAATTTTTGCGGTCGGTCAATGGTAACGTAGCCGCTGGCTTTATCAACTTCATATTTTACGGTGTCCGTAGGAACCATTTCAACAAAACAGGTCAGCACATCAGGTGCATTTTCGCCGATTTCAATTCCGTGCCAAGGATGCGATTTATAGCGAAGTCCCATTAATTTCCCGATAGGGTCAAGATTTTTTTTATTCATATTAATTTTTTAACGGTACAAAAGTAATTAAATAATTTTCTAATTTCGGATACCAAACTATTTTATCTTTCAATCTCTTTCAATCTCCCTCAATCTCATTCAATCTTACTCAATCAGATAAAACTCACATTTTTTCACTTAATTCCAGCCATCGCATTTCTTTTTCATCAATTATTTGCTCCAATTCGGGCAGTCTTTTAGATTTTTTTGTCAATTCTTCCTCTTCATAGTCCCCTCCCTGCAAATAGTTTTCAATTTCTTCTTTCTCTTTGCTTAATAATTCAAGTTCTTTTTCCAATTCCTCAAATTCTTTTTTTTCTTTATAGGATAACTTCGGCGAATTATTCTTATTTCTTATTTTTTTTTCTTTTTTAACAGAAGCTGAAACAATTTCTTTTTTATTTTTTTCCGATATATAACGTTTATAATCCGAATAATTACCCGGAAATTTTTTGATTTTTCCGTTTCCTTCAAAAACAAATAACATATCGGCAACGGCATCAATAAAAAAACGATCGTGGGAAACAAACAAAACGGTTCCGGTAAATTTCAGCAAATAATCTTCGAGTACGGATAATGTCATAATATCCAAATCGTTAGTCGGTTCGTCAAGAATTAGAAAATTCGGATTTTTCATTAAAATACTCAACAAATACAAACGCCTTTTTTCGCCGCCGCTTAATTGCGATAAATAATTGTAGTGCATCGAACGCGGAAACAAAAAATATTCGGCAAACTGTGCCGCCGACATTTCTTTGTTTTTTCCGAGCGTTACGACTTCTGCGATATTTTTTATATAATCGATTAAACGAATATCTTCTTTATCGGTATCGATTGCCGATTGCTCAAAATAACCGATTGAAACTGTTGCTCCTTGCTCAATTTTACCTTCATCGGTCGAAATTTTTCCGGTTATTAAATTTAAAAAAGTACTCTTCCCTACCCCGTTGTTACCGAAAACAGCGATTCGCTCGTTTTTTGAAAATTTATACGAAAAATCATCAACAATTTTTAACGTGTCGAACGATTTACTGATATTATAAATATCTATTATTTTTTTCCCGAGCCGTTTTCCGTCAATTTCGATGTCAAATGTTTTGTCGTCAATTTTTTTCTTTGCTTTTTCCTGCAATTTATAAAAACTGTCGATTCGGCTTTTTGCCTTTG
Source organism: uncultured Draconibacterium sp. (assembly GCA_964500765.1). Classification (GTDB taxonomy): domain Bacteria; phylum Bacteroidota; class Bacteroidia; order Bacteroidales; family JAADGE01; genus JAADGE01. Next base: position 13,496 of record CAZCPV010000023.1, on the reverse strand, counting down.
TTGCTCTTGCTTGCGGTTGCCTGTTCATCCACTCGCTTTCCGTTCTTAATTTACTTTTTGCTCCGGCAATTTCCGCCTGCATATTTTCAATTCTCTCTTTTCGCTTTCGCAGAAAATAATCGTAATTTCCCTGATATTTAAAAATGTTTTCATCATCAATTTCTAAAATAACATTACATACGCTGTCTAAAAAATATCTGTCGTGTGTAACCAAAAGCAGAGTTAAAGACGATTTTACGATATAGTCTTCAAGCCATTCAATCATCTCAAAATCAAGATGATTAGTCGGTTCGTCAAGAATTAAAAAATCGGGTTTATTAAGAATTGCCACGGCAAGAGCCAAGCGTTTTTTTTGCCCGCCGGAGAGTAAATTAACCGGTTTTTCAAAATCGGTTAATTTCAATTTTGTCAGAACCGTTTTTATTTCACGCTCAAAATCCCATGCCTCAAGCACATCCATTTCGTCCGCAGCCGATTGTATCAAATTCGGATTACCGGAAATTAGGGCTTTTTCGTACTTTTTAACAACAATTGCCGTTTTATCGGAAGAGTTAAGAACTTGCTCAATAAGGGTTCCCGAATTTTCAAATTTCGGTTCTTGTTCCAAGAATCCGACCGAGATACCGTTTTTTAACATAAATTTACCTGAATCGGCAATATCTTTTCCGGTAATAATATTCAGCATACTTGTTTTTCCGGTACCGTTTTTTGCTGCCAAAGCCACTTTCTCTTTTTCGTTTATCACGAAAGAAATGCCTTCAAACAAGATCTTGTTCCCGTATGCTTTTGACAGATTCTCAACTTTTAAAATTTCCGCAGACATAAATTATTTTATAAACCCTGCAAAAATAACATTTATCCGCAAGTATTTTATAACATATCATTTAAAATAATGGGTTTTTAACCCGTATTATTCACAGCTGTTAAAACAAAATAAGCACAACTGCATAAGAAATAACAATTTACAATATTTTCTGTCATAAACTAAATATTCAAATTTGAGTCAACTTGAAATTATCTTCATACACCTGCTTCGTTGCGAACCTCTTGAACTTTAGCTCACAAGTACCTTAACAGAAATAATTTAGTGCGAGTAAATATACTGATATGTCTGCAGGTTTCAACAGCTTGCATCTGCATAAAGCTAATTTCATGAATAAAGCGGGTTGATTTTCTACATCAAATTCATTTTTTTTTTGTAAAATTGTGCTGAATTTCAAAGTGAGAATTAATGTTGAAACATATTTCCGATTTTTATAAAAAAATAAACGAACAAAAAACGGTAAAACGTTTGGTTTTGGCATCGGCTGCCGACGAACATTCTTTGGATGCCGTTTTTAAAGCCGCCGAAAAAGGAATAATTGAGCCCGTTTTAGCAGGAAACAAAAGTAAAATTACAGAAATTTGCAAAGCAAAAAATTACGCTTTATCAGGAGTTGAAATAATTGATATTAAGGATAATACAAAAGCCGTAAAAGAAAGCGTAAAACTTATAAAAGCCGGAAGAGCCGATATTTTAATGAAAGGATATACCTCAACGGCAACGCTTCTTAAAGCGGTTTTAAACGACGAATACGGATTGAAAGATGCACCTCTTTTATCGCATTTTGCTTTATTCGAACTTCCTAATTATCACAAACTTATCGGCATTACCGATGTTGCCATGAATATTGCCCCTTCTTTAAAAGAAAAAACGGGAATAATATCCAATGCCGTAAATTACATGCACAAAATCGGATATAAAAAACCGAAAGTTGCCGTAATAGCGGCAGTAGAGCTTGTTAACGAAAAAATGCCTGCAACTGTTGACGCTGCAATTCTTTCAAAAATGGCACAACGAAATCAAATAAGGGAATGTTTAATTGACGGACCTTTAGCATTTGACAACGCAATGAGCAAAGAAAGTGCCCGACATAAAGGTATTATTTCCGAAGTTGCCGGAGATGTTGATTTATTGGTTATGCCGAATATTGAAGCCGGAAATGTTTTATATAAATCTTTTGCTTTCGGCGGTGCAAAACTTGCGGCGGTTATTTTGGGTGCATCGGTTCCGATTGTTTTAACATCACGTTCCGACAGCGAAGAATCAAAATTGAACAGTATTATTTTGGCTGCTGTCAGCTAATCACATTAAAAAATAAAAAACCATGAGCATATTTGAACACATGAGAAAAAATAACAGTCGCGAGTTGCTGTTTTTTGAAGAACAATCACTGAAACTTAAAGCCATAATCGCCGTTGACAGTATTGTTTTGGGCCCTGCCAATGCTTCCGCAAAATTATTTCATTACAAAGACGAAGAAGAAGCTATTGCCGATGCTTTGGATATTGCTTATTACAACTCGCTTCGTGCTTCGCTGTTGAAACGCAGTATGGGCGGTGCCGCAATCATCCTTTGCGGAAATCCCGATGAAGTAAAATCGGAAATGTATTTCAGAGCATTAGGTATTTTTTTGAACCGTTGGAACGGAAAACTTTTTATGTCAATAAGTAAGGGCGTGTCTTACAAAGACTTAAAATATGTAAGAAAAGAATCCAAATACATTCTCGGAATGGAAAAAAGCCACGGCGGATTGGGACAAATATATGCAAACAGAGCCAGAGGGATGATAAAAGGACTGAAAGCCGTTGCAAAATATAAATTAAAATCAAGCAGTTTGAAAGGTTTAAAAATTGTGGTGCAAGGAATCGGCGATTTGGGTTCGCAGCTTGTGAAACAACTGATTGAAGAAGGTGCCGACCTAACTATTACGGACAAAATATACGACAGAATAAAGGTTATTCAGGATGAAGTAAGAGATATAAAAATTGAAAAACCGGATAAAATATACGGCGTAAAATGTGATATTTTTTGCTCTTGTGCAGCCGAAAAAATGATTGATACAAAATTCTTATCGCAACTTAACTGTAAAATTTTGACCGGCGGAACCAACCAAGCGTTAAAAAATCTTAAAGATGTTGAAATATTAAAACAAAACGGCATTCTTTACGTTCCGGGATATATAATAAACGGCGGAGATATTATTCAAATGACCAATGAAATTGAAGGATATCAAACAGAAAAAGTGGAAACGGAATTAGACGATATTTATCAAAATACCCTTGATTTGTTGGAAGAATCAGAATCATCCGGAACTGTATTATGCGAACTTGCAACAAACAAAGCGGAAGAATACGTTAACAATGTTTCGGCAATCAAATTATTAAGATAAAAGAATAGCAGTGTATAGATTAAAACCAAAAACATATATTTTTATATTATTATTTTTCTTTTTAAGTATAAATAAATTTGCTGTTGCTCAACATGATGCAGATTCTTTAACAAATATTTTATTGACTTTTAATTTAGATGACAATTTAACTGTAAATTATACGGCTTTTAACGACAGTACATCGGAATTTTTTCATAAATCGGAACCGGCTTTGTTGAACAATATTCTTCCGGCAGATTTGGGCAACTTGGGTTCGGCTTATATTTCCGAAATATTTTTTAAAAGACCCGATTTTTACGCAAGAAATTTTTCTTTTAATCTTCCTTTTTATGCTTATCTGAAAAATTCGGAAAACGTAAAATATTTTAACACCCGTCGCCCTTATACTTCGATTTTTCATACAACAAGTTCAAAAGTATTGGATTTACAAACAATTGATTTTATTCATACTCAGAATATTAACCCTAATTTTAATTTCGGCATAGAATATAATTTCAGTTCATCCTTAGGCCCCTACCTTTCCGAAAAAAAGGGACTTAATTCCGTAGGTATTACAACAAATTACACGAAAAATAAATATACACTCTACGCATCTTACGTCTATAATAAATTTAATCTTGAAAACAGCGGCGGCTATAATGATTCATTGGGTTTCGACGTAAAAGTGCCTGAACCGTTTTTAAAAAAATCAAGTACAATCCTTTATAACCAAGAATTATCTGTTACGCAAAAATATAATTTCGGAAAATATAAAAACTTATCTTACAGAGATACAATAATTAAAGTTCCCGAACCAAAAATAAGTTTATCGCACAACCTTCTTATTTCAAGAAAATACAGAGTATATGGTGACATTATTGAAGATATTAACACATTTTATCTTTATAATTATTACCAAAATAGTTTCAGTTATGATTCTGTTGCCGTTCAATCTTTAACAAATAAAATCAGATTGGGAAGTGAAGAAGTTTTTGAACAAAAACACCGATTCGGTTTTTCGGTTGTATTAAATTCGGAATGGTACAAATTATATAATTTCAAAGATTACATAATTCTGCAAAACACAAACACATTTTTTGAAAACCAAATAAAAGGTGAACTGTTTACGGCAAATACAAAAAATATACATCTCAATATATCAGGCAATTATTACTTTTCGGGATACCGAAAAAATGATTTCAGATTTACGGTTAATATTTTTGAAAATTTATTTAAAAACCGATTTGCTTCCGTTCTTCATCTGAAAACGGATTATGTGAACATGAAACCCGATTATTTTGAAAATACCTTGTATTCCAACCATTATATTTGGGAAAACGATTTTTTGCCGGTAAAAAAACTTGAAGGGGCATTAACTTATCACATCAAAAAAATTGCTTTATATTTTAATTTTAATGCCGCACTGATTCGCAACTATATTTATTACGATATTACATCGTCTCCGGCTCAATACAATTCGAAACTTACCGTTTTTTCGGGCTCGTTGGAAAAGAAATTTCGTTTAAAAAGTATTGTTTTTGAAAATAAAGCAATTTGGCAGCATTCTTCTGACGATAATATCATAAGTTTGCCTCAAATTGCGGCTTATCAATCAATCTATTTTATTTTGCATTATCAAAATTCACTTTTGGTACATTTGGGCTATGATATTTATTATTCGACAAAATACAAAGCATATAACTACAATCCGGCAATCGGACAGTTTTATTTTATAAATAATACAAAAAAACTTGCCGGAAATTATCCGTATATAACATTATTTGCAAATTTAAAAATCAAAAAAAATGTATTGTTATTTTTTAAAGTTTCTAATATGCTTTCGATATTGCAAAATGATGTTTTACCCTTTTACGTAAACCATTATCCTGTTTCGGGAATTATGTTTAAATTCGGTGTAAAATGGACTTTCAAAAATTAATCTTTCTTATTTTTCAGATAAAATTTACAAAGGTCGGTTAATCCGCATTTTTCGCATTTCGGTTTTCGGGCAAGGCAAACATATCTGCCGTGAAGAATAAGCCAATGATGAGCGGTCGGCAATAATTCTTCCGGAATATTTTTCACCAATTGTCGTTCGGCATCCAAAGGAGTTTTTGCGTTTACTGTAAGTCCTATTCTTTCCGAAACTCTGAAAACGTGCGTATCCACAGCCATTGCCGGTTTATTAAAAACCACCGATGCTATTACGTTTGCCGTTTTTCTGCCTACACCGGGCATTTTTTGCAGTTCGTTAATATCCGAAGGCATTTTATTATTAAATTCTTCTGTCAGCACTTTTGCCATGCCTACAAGATGTTTTGCTTTATTGTTCGGATACGAGCAAGTTTTTATATAATCAAAAACTTCCGATACTTCTGCTTTTGCAAGTTGATAAGCATCCGGAAAACGGTCAAAAAAATCAACCGTAATAATATTTACACGCTTATCGGTGCATTGTGCCGAAAGAATTACCGCAACCAACAGTTCGTAAGGCGAATTATAGTGCAATTCGGTTTCGGCAATCGGCATATTTTCCTTAAACCAATCAATTACTTTTTTATATCTTTCTTTTTTTGTCATAATAAAAAAATGTCAGACCGCAAATTACGGTCTGACAAAATTATAATAAATTTCGAGATACTTATTTATTCGTAAAATAAAAACCTACTGTTATCGAATGGTTCATATTTCTTAATTTCGGTATAAATTCACCGGGTTCATAATCTTTGAAAGTTTGCGAAGGAAACATATTTCTTAATCCCATACTGAAATTATAAGCAATTTGTACATGGCTGTATCCGTATCCGAGACTTAAATTAACACCGAAATCAATCGGTTCCATATCATCGCTTCCCAACTTTCCGAATTTGATTTCCGGAGAAAAAGTAATTGTTCCGGTAGTATCGGCAGCAGCGGCATTCTGTAAAGCAATATCTTTTTTTGTGCCTTTATAAAATGCCGAAACGAACGGACCTCCGGATGCAAAAACATAACCCTCGCCTCTTTTGCTGAAAAAATATTTATATTTTATTTCCAAAGGAATATATGCCGAATGCATAAACCAACTTACGCTGTCGTTGTTTGACGAATAGCCCCTGCTTGCGGCTTGCAAACCGAATTGAAGATATAATTGTCTCTCAATCAGTATGTTTTCAAAGTTAAAACCGCCGTAATAACCGGGTTTAAATCTTATATCTTTATTAATTGTTTTGTTAAAACTTGCATCATCCGTAATCATTCTCATTTCACTGACTCCGCCTCCGACAAAAATTCCGATATTGCTTTGTGCGTTCAATAATGCAGAAGAAAAAATAAAAAATCCGATAATCGTAAAAAACCTTTTCATTAACAATAAATTAAATTAGACCATAAATATATCCGCATAAAAATATATAAAACTGTTAAATGAAAAAAATTATTCCGATTCTTTAAGCCAACTTTTTGATAAGAGGTTTAATTTTACGGCTAAACGGATAATTCTTTCGGCTCTTTTAACTACCGGCGGATCAATCATTTTTGTACCGATTGAAATAACCCCGAGACCTTTTTTTTCTGCTTCGGTAAATGCCCTGATAATTTTTTTTGCTTTTTCAATTTCGTCTTTATCCGGAGCAAAACTTTCGTGTATAGGCACAATTTGTCGCGGGTGTATGCAGCCGATGCCTTCAAAACCAAGCATTTTGCTTTCTTTTACGGTTGCCCGTAAACCTTCTTCGTCGCCGACATCGGAAAATACCGAATCAATCGGTTGAATACCTGCGGCTTTGCAAGCATTTACCATACGCATTCTTGCATACAGCGATTCTTTTCCCTCTTTTGTACGTTTTACGCCGAGGTCTGCCGTAAAATCTTCCAATCCGATTGCCAAAGCAACAACATTTTCGGAAGCCCTTGCTATTTCAAAAGCATTTTCAACACCGAGAGCACTTTCTAAAATCGGCATATAATAAATCGGATAGTCAAATCCGTGAATTTTTCTTTGTTTTTCGATTTCGGCATCAACTTGCTTTATTTGTTCGGCAGTTTCGCACTTCGGAATTAAAAGCAAGTTTACATAATGCGGTACAACAAATTTTATATCTTCCAAACCGGCAGGCAGTTGATTTATTCTTACCATGCGTTCGGCACCGTAAAAATCGACACGTCTTAAAGCATTTCTTACCAAAAATCGTGCTTCGTGTTTTTTTGCCGGAGCAACCGAATCCTCCAAATCGAGAATAATACCGTTCGGTTTATGCACACCGGCATTCAGCATCATTTTCGGAGAATTTCCGGGCAGATACAATCTTGAAAATCTGAAATCATCTTTATTCGTACGATATTTATTTTCCTCAAGCATTTCCTGCAGAAATTCTTTATCCGTGTTAATTGCTTGTTTTATTGCTGCTTCAATTCTTGCCGCTATGGTAAATTCCAATGCTCCGGTGTCAACAATTTCTAAAACGGCATTTTTAATTCCGAAAAAAGTCAATTCTTCTTTACACAATTTAATAATCGAATCGCCGAATAAGGATTTTACTTTACTTTTCAGATTAATTTTAAGACCGCCGGTATTTGTAAGCTGTAAAGTAACAAAACAATCCGAACGAGATTTCGGGTTGTTATCGCCTGCTGTATATATTTTATTTTCAGACATTTCAATAAATTTTAGAGAATTGCTTTAATAATGTCGATAAAGCTGTCGGCTTTAAGAGCTGCACCGCCGATTAAACCGCCGTCAACATCGGGCATCGAAAAAATTTCTTTTGCGTTTGCCGGTTTTACGCTGCCGCCGTACAAAATTGTTAAATTTTCGGAAATTTCTTTGCCGTATTTTTCGTCTGTTATTTTGCGAATGTATGCGTGCATTTCCTGTGCTTGTTCTTTACTTGCCGTTACACCGGTTCCGATTGCCCAAACCGGTTCGTAGGCAATTACGATTTTTGAGAAATCGTTTTCTCCGAGATGAAAAAGAGCTTCCGAAATTTGATTTTTTACGACATCAAAATGTTTTTCCGCTTTTCTTTCTTCAAGTTTTTCGCCGCAACAAAAAATCGGCATCATATCATTTTTTAAAATTTGTTCGGTTTTTTTTGCCAAAATTTCCGATGTTTCATGATAATAAGCTCTTCTTTCGGAATGACCCGTAATAACAGAAGAACACCCCAATGCTTTCAACATGGCAGCAGATACTTCGCCCGTATATGCACCTTCGTTTTCCGTTGCACAATTTTGTCCGGCAACGTAAAGTTTGTTCCCGTCGATAACTTGTTCTGCGAAAGCAATATGCGTAAACGGCGGAGCAATAATAACCTGCACGTCATCAGGCAAATTAATATTTTTCAATTCCGTATTAATATCGGAAGCCAAAGCAACGCCTTCTCTTACGAGTGTATTCATTTTCCAGTTTCCTGCAACAATTTTTTTTCTCATAATATTATTGATTTAATTTTTTAATTTCATTAACGGTAGGAATATTTAAATAATGGTATTTTTTTAAAACTACGGCATCTTTCAGTATAACAAAACCCGGATTTGAACGAATAAATGTTTTCAACATCTTTTTATCTCCGGTTAATATTTGCACATAAGGCGGCAGACTGTTTTTATATTGATTAATTTCCCTTGTTCCGGAAGATGTGAAACAATAAAAAGGGTAATGATTGTAATCGGTATAAAAAGCAATATTCGCTAATTCTTGTTTATACCGGCGTATTCGATTTATTCCGGTTTCAAAATCGGGCATTATTAAAATACAGCTGATATTTTTATAATTTAAAATATCGTTTGTTATGTCTCTTCCGTTCATATTTGAAAGGAAAAAATCATGAATCGGCGGTTCGTATCCTTTTTTTATTAATTTGTTAACGGTTGTATCATAAGCCCAATTCAGGGTATCTTCGTAGGGTATATTATTTATGTCGAATGCTTTTTTCTCGCCTGTTTTTAAATTTTTATAGTACAAAACCGTTTCATACACGTCTTTTTCGGCATCGGGCGGAAAACTAACCGCTTCTTTAATGTTTGTACCCTCTTTAAAGGGTCTGAAATCAATAACGGGCAAATTATAAAAATTATAAAATTGGAAACCGAAAGCAAACAAAACAAAAGCGGAGAACAGGATTTTCGGTTTTTTACCGTCGAAATTTGTTCCGTATTTTTTTCTGTAAAAAAAGATTATCAGAATAAGAATTAAAAGAATAACATTTTTACCGAATGTTTGCCAATTTGTTAATTTTACGGCATCGCCGAAGCATCCGCAATCGGTAACGGGATTTGCAATTGCGAGCCAAAGGGTTAAAGGCGTGAAAATAAGCAAAAAAAACAGACCTACCCAACTTGCGAATTTTGAGAATACGTTAAATAAGAGCATCAGACCCACGGTAAGTTCGGCTGCATTCAGCAAGAATGAGAATATTAAAGCATAAGGCATCAGAAATGCCAATCCCATTGCTTCAAAATAATCGCTTAATTTTATTTGTGTTCCTACGGGGTCAATTGCTTTTACAAAGCCGGAAAAAACAAAAACAATTCCGGTTAAAATTCTGCTGATAATATAAATTATTTTCATCTGTTTAAAAGAGTTAAAAGTTAAAAGTTAAAAGTTAAAGTACGTATGCATCCGATTTACTGATTTTATAAAATTTCAGTTGTTTTATTCCAAACTTCATCGAATATTTCCTCAACCGTTCTTTGTCCGTTAATAATAACAACATTATCTTTTTTTCCTTCTTTTTCAATAGCTTGTTTATAATTTTTTGTTACTTGTGCTATTTTTTCTTTTGTTTCAAACAAATCGTGAAATTGCCTTGATTTGCTTAATCTTTTCATACTTTCGTCAACCGAAATATCGAGATAAAAAACAATATCGGGTCTTAATAAATCGGCACACACTTTATTTGCATTTATCAGCCAATCCAACGATAAAGCCGGCACATGATAGGCATAAGACGAATAATAATAACGGTCGGAAATTACGTTTATTCCTTTTTTCAAATAGTTTAATATTCCGGTAAGGGGATTTTGGATATGGTCGAGCCGGTCTGCAAGAAAAAGAGCACCGATTGTTTTTTCGTCGGCAATAATTCTTTTATTCAGAATATTTCTTATAACGGAACCTATGGGGCTGTCGGTAGGTTCAAAGGTTTTTTGGATATTTCCGAATTCGGAATTTAGTTTTTCAAACAACAAATTACTGATTGTTGATTTACCCGAGCCGTCAATCCCTTCAAATACAATAAATTTTGCTTTTTTCATACAGTATCGCCGTAATCAATTTTTGTTTTTAAAAATTGTTCAAAATTACAATAATTTACGACAACAAAAGAAAAAATAAGATGAGAATTTTTTTAATCATCGGAGAATTTGCGAATTATTCTTCGGTAAGAAGAAAATACATTAGCACGCGAAACAAAACCGACATATTTTGTACCGTCCAAAACCACCACATTAAACAATCCGCTTGTTTGAATTTTTTTTGCCACATCAGCCATCGAATCTTTTATATCAACCACGACTTTCGGCTTATACATTATTTGGCTGGCAAAAACATGATCGTATTTTTCTTTATCGAAAATGATATTTTTAAAATTTTGAAGCGTTACCAATCCCATAAAATTATTGTCATCGTCAACAACGGGAAAAACATTTCTTTCGGATCTGATAAATGCTTCTTTTATTTCTTTTAAACTGTAATTGGGTTTTAATTTTACAAAATTATTTTCAATTAAATTCTTTATTTTCATCATTTTAAGAATATTTTTATCTTTATGATGGGTCATCAGTTCACCTCGTTGAGCCAACTGAATGGTATAAACCGAATTTTTGTGAAAAATACGAACCGTAGCATAGGAAATTGTTGCAACAACCATAAGCGGGACAAACAAGCCGTAGCCGCCGGTTAAATCACCTATTAAGAAAATTGCCGTTAAAGGTGCATGCAACACACCGGCAATCATTCCCGCCATTCCTACAAGAGCAAAATTTTCATGCGATAAGGTTCCCATTCCGAGCGAACCTATCAGTATTGTAAAAAATAATCCGGTATTTGCTCCGGTAAACAAAGTCGGAGCAAAAATACCGCCGATACCGCCGCTTCCGAATGTTATGGAAGTTGCAACAACTTTAAACAAAATAATAACCAAAAAAAGGATATATATCATTGCCGTATTTGACGAAAGACTTTCAAATAAAGTATTTTTAAAAAGGTATTCATAATTACCGTGTAAAGCGGAATTTGTAACATCATAACCTTCACCGTAAAAAAACGGGAAGAAATAAATTAACAATCCCAAACTTAAACCGCCTATCAATAATTTATACCATGCATTTTTTATTTTTTCAAAAAAGCCCTCTATAAATACATAAACTTCTGTAAACCAGGCAGCAATCAATCCGGTTATAATACCGAGAATAATATAATAGGGCAAATCGCTCATGGTAAAAATATCTTTCATTTGGAACGGATAAATTGCTCCGAAACCCAATAAAAAATAAGAAGTAATTGCTCCCGTAACCGACGCTATCAGAATGGGTACAACAGAATACATTGTTAAATCAATCATTATAACTTCCAAGGCAAAAACAACTCCTGCCAAAGGAGCTTTAAAAATAGCCGACATTGCACCGGCAGATGCCGCACCGAGCAATAAAATTCGTTGTTTATAATTCAGATGAAAAAAACGTCCCAAAGTTGAACCGTATGCGGCACCGGTTGCTACGGTAGGTCCCTCCAAACCCACAGAACCGCCGAATCCGACCGTAAAAGCACTGGTAATAATTGAGGAAAACAGATTGTGCATACGCATAAATCCGTGTGTTTGGGAAATAGCATATAAAACACCGGGAATTCCGTGCTGAACCTGTCTTTTAATGATATATTTAATGAAAATAATTGTAAATAAAACTCCTATTGCGGGAAAAACAATATATAA
>CAZCPV010000023.1:0-1293 GCA_964500765.1 uncultured Draconibacterium sp. | reverse complement strand
TTTCAAAAACGGCTGCAAATGTATTACCTTAAAACGGACTTTCAAACGAAAAATCTATATTTTTTTAACTTATTTTTTCAGGAAAATAATTTTTTCAGGAAATCTTTTCGTTTCATTTTCAGAAGTTTGTCTTTTATTTTTTGACGGTACTCTTTTTTATACCAAAAGAAAAACATTCGTTGGGCAAGTTTTTGCTCTTTGCTTCGCGGGGTATAGACTTTTTCAAGCGTGTAAGGATGGTAACCCGAATAATAAATTACGGCGGCAACCGTCATAGGCGTGGGTGTTAAATCCTGAACTTGTTCCAATTTAAAATCCATTTTTTTGGTTTTTACGGCAAGTTCCGCCATATCGGTATCTTTGCTGCCGGGATGACTCGAAATAAAATACGGTATCAGTTGCCGGTTAAGATTTTCTTCGCTGTTTACTTTATCAAAATACTTTTTGAATTTATAAAATAAATCAAATGAAGGTTTACGCATAATTTTGAGTACATTATCTTCGGTATGTTCGGGGGCTACTTTAAGCCGACCGGAAACATGGTATTTTATGAGTTCTTTTGCATAAATATCTTTATCGTTTTTAATTTGCCCTTTTTTATCAAAAAGTAAGTCGTAACGAATACCGCTGCCGATAAAAGCGTGTTTTATTTTCGGATGTTTTCTTGTTTTTTTATATATTTCGGTTAAAGCCGAATGGTCGGTATTCAAATTAAAGCAAATATTCGGAAAGATGCAGGATGGACGTTTACATTTTTCGCAAATTGACAAATTATTGCCCTGCATTTTGTACATATTTGCCGAAGGACCCCCCAAATCGCTGATTGTTCCTTTAAAATCGGGCATATTTGCAATTTCGTCAACTTCTTTTAATATTGATTTTTCGGAACGACTGACGACAAATTTTCCTTGATGTGCCGAAATAGTACAAAAACTGCAACCGCCGAAACATCCGCGGTGCATATTTATCGAAAATTTAATCATTTCGTAAGCCGGAACGGTTTTTCCTTTATATCGGGGATGCGGAAGTCGCGTATAGGGCAAACCATAAAAACCGTCAAGCTCTTTTTCGCTTACGGAAGAATGCGGCGGATTTACAGCGATATATTTATTTTTTGTTTTCTGAACCAAAATATCTGCTGTCATTAAATTTGATTGTATTTCAATTTGTTTGAAATTTTGTGCAAACTTTTTTTTGTCATTTAAACAATCTTCATAAGAATAAAGTTCAAGAATTTCATGTTTTTTGCTTTTGGGCAAATCGTCAGCTAAATAAACTGTTTGCGGAATATTT
>CAZCPV010000022.1:11463-19918 GCA_964500765.1 uncultured Draconibacterium sp. | reverse complement strand
AAATAAGCGATATTTTATGCAAAACGGGGTAATATTAAATTTTTATTAACTATAAGAATTTCATTATAAGAAAGTTGGCATTTCCTGAAACTCCCTTTTTATTTTTTTAATTCTTCAAGAATTTTAATCAACTCTGTTTCCTGCTTTTTCGTTAATAAAGAAATACTTAAAGGCGGATAGTTGAATCTTCCTTTCGGTGTTTTTATCGTAAACTGAACCGTTTTTCTGAAACCTCCCAATGTTTTTTTAATTTCATAATCATAAAAATATACTTTCGGTATTTCAAACGCACGATATTTTCGTAAAAAAGGATGTGCCGTATAATATCTCACAGTTGCTTTATTTCCGGTAAACTCTATAAAGAAATAATCGGATTTCCTTAATAATAAAACCAAATAAACCAAAGCAATTACAACTGCAACAATCATATATCCGAGCCCTGCCTGACGTTCAAATTTATAATATGCCGATAAAGACAAAATAAGCCCCAACATAAGCATATAATAAATTTTCAATTTAGCTGTTTGTAAGCGATTATCAATTTTCATTTGTCTCCGTTTATGTTAAATTTAAGTTCATTTATATAAAACAAATTTCTGTTTGTATAAACTTTTTTTATTTTCTCGGTAAAATTCTATCTTTGTAAAATTAAGCTTTTTTAAATAAATAAACAATTTTACTTTTATAACAATTTCAAATCTACATTATGATTAAAAGATTTTTAGCCGTATTCATGGTATTTGTACTGATACTGAATACAACAACCGTAAAAGCCGGCGGTGACGACGAAGGTATGTGGCTTCCGTTACTCGTCCAAAAGCTGAACATCAAAAGAATGCAGGCAATGGGCTTAAAGCTTTCTGCCGAAGACATTTACAGCGTAAACAAAGGCAGTTTAAAAGATGCCGTTATTGCTCTCGACCACGGGTCTTGCTCCGGCGAACTCGTTTCGCCCGACGGATTGTTTCTTACCAACCACCACTGCGGATATGGTGAAATACAAGCACACAGCTCTGTTGAACACGATTACCTGACAGACGGTTTTTGGGCAATGTCGCGAGCCGAAGAACTCCCGAATCCCGGAAAAACAGTGTCGTTCTTAATCAGCATTACCGATGTTACCGACAAAATTAACAAAGTTGTAAGCGATACCATGAGCGAAAACAACCGAGACCTTGCCATCCGAAAGCTGGCACAAGAATTGGAAAAACAAGCAATTAAAGATTCCGGAAAAGATTGGTACGAAGCAAAAGTTCAGCCGTTTTTTGAAGGAAACCAATTTTATTTATTTGTTTATGAAACATTTAAAGATATTCGATTAGTCGGTGCTCCGCCTTCTTCAATAGGAAAATACGGTGCCGATACCGATAACTGGATGTGGCCCCGCCATACAGGTGATTTTTCAATGTTCCGAATTTATTGTGCACCGGACGGAAAGCCCGCCGAATATTCGGAAGACAATGTACCGTTTCATCCGAAAAAATATTTCCCTATTTCTTTAAAAGGTGAGAAAAAAGGCAATTTTGCAATGGTCATGGGTTATCCCGGAAGCACTTCTCGTTATATGACCTCTTGGGGAGTGGAAAATGAAATGAACGTTACAAATGACATCAGAATAAAACTCAGAGGAATTAAACAAGATATTATGAAAAAAGCAATGGATGCAAGCGATAAAGTTCGCATTCAATACGCTTCAAAATATTCACGTTCAACCAATTACTACAAATATTCAATCGGACAAAACAAAGGATTAAAAGCCCTGAACGTTATTGCAAAAAAACAAGCCGAAGAAGCCGATATGATTAAATGGATTAACAAAAAGAAAAGCCGAAGAGAAAAATACGGAGAAGCATTGCCTTTAATTCAAAAATCAATTACGGCATTAAAAGAACCCAATATCGCAATTAATTATTGGATTGAAGGTTTTTGGCTCGGTCCGGAAATTATTAAGACTTCTCTCAGGGGTTTTTACGGCATTCAAAGAGCCGGTGATAAAGAAGATGCTTTAAAAGAAATTAAAGATAACCAAAAAGAATTCTTTAAAGACTTCTATCAACCTATTGATAAAGAAATGTTTATATCAATGTGCGAAACCTACAAAAAAGATATTCCGGAGAAATATTATCCTTCATTTTTTGAAGACGTAAACAAAGATTATGAAGGAAGTTTTGCAAAATATGCCGATTATTTATATGCAAATTCAATTTTTATTGATGAAGCAAAATTCAATAAAATGATTGAAAAACCGGATATGAAAGCACTCAGCGAAGACCCGGGCGTTAAAGTTGCAAATTCGGTTTATTCACTTTATATGTCTATTCAAAAAGAAACTGAAAATCTTCATAACGATTTACAAAAAGGACGACGTTTGCATTTAGCCGCATTGCTCGAAAAAGAAGATGATGTTGCCCATTATCCCGATGCCAATTCAACCATGCGTTTAACCTACGGAACCGTCGGTGATTACTCGCCGAAAGATGCCGTTATCTATAAATATTACACAACCTTGAAAGGATACATGGAAAAAGAACATGTAGGGGCTCCGAAAACCGATGAATTTTATGTTCCGCAAAGACTTAAAGATTTGTATGCAAAAAAAGATTACGGGCAATACGGAACAAAAAATGCAAAAGGTGAAAAAGAAATGCGTGTTTGTTTTACAACCAATAACGATATTACGGGCGGAAACTCCGGAAGTCCGGTAATTAACGGAAACGGCGAACTTATCGGTATTGCTTTTGACGGAAACTGGGAAGCCATGAGCGGCGATATTGCTTTCGAGCCCGAATTACAAAAATGTATTGATGTGGATATTCGTTTTGTATTATTTATCATTGATAAATATGCCGGAGCAAAACATTTAATTAAAGAAATGAAAATTATTAAGTAGTTTTTTAATTTCACGAATAAAAAAAAGAGTTTGCAAACAATTTCGCAAACTCTTTTTTTATTGTAAATTTTGGCAAGGTTTTTATATTATCAATAGTATATTATTCGGTTTTCCCGATAATAATAAAATTCGTCCGATGAAAAACTCAAAACACATACGCCTGTTAATTCTCATTTTTACACTAAATTTTACTCCTGTTCATGCTCAATGTATAGATTTTGTAACAAGCAAAGGTTTTAATGTTTTAGATACCGGACAATATATTCCCGAAGGACGATTTGATGCAATGACCCTCAGCCAAGGCGATTATCTTAAAGTTTATAAATCATTTTTCAGAGGAAAATCGTATAAAATTGTTGTCGTAGCGGATAAAAAAATTCCGATACTTAAATTTCAGGTTAAAACCATGCAAGGCAATGTTATTTACGATAATTCGAATGCCGAAAACAAAGAAACATGGGAATATACTTCCGACAGAAATCAAAATCTGATAATTAAGGTTGAATTACCGCCCGCAAAAAACAAAAAACCCGAATCCGGCTGTGTTGCCGTACTTTTAGGGTATAAATTTCGATAAAAAAAGAGTTTTTAAAAGAGACAACTTTCTTATAATGAGTTTGTTATAGTTAATAAAATTTTAACATTATCCCGTTTTGCATAAAATATCCCTTATTTCGGGGGAATTTATTTTTTACGGTTTCAACTTTGGCAAAGTTTTTAGCTTTGCCAAAGTTCTCCGGAAATAATTCTTATAAGTCTCTTCGGCAGTTTGCAAAATTCTTGCTCAAATTAAAAAGTCCCTATTTCCTGAAAGTCCCTAAAAAAAGAGCTGCTTTCTTCAAAACAGCCCTTCACTTTACTATGAAACGTATTTATTAAAACTAACCCGCATTATTTCACGGAATTAGCTTTATGCAGATGCAAGGCGTCGAAATCCGCAGATATATCATTATATTTCAAGGGTTTCGCAACGAAGCAGGTGCATAAAGATAATTTCGAGCTAACTCAAATTCGGGCATTTTGTTTATTTGTAAAAATAATTACAAAACACAGTTATTGAGATAGTTATGATTACATTAGTTCTGTAGCGATGAATAATGTGGGCTAAACAAGACCTTGTGCAAGCATGGCATCGGCAACTTTAACAAAGCCGGCAATATTGGCACCTTTCACATAATCAACATATCCGTCTTCATTTGTACCGTATTTAACACAAGCATCATGAATGTCTTTCATAATTTGATGCAATTTTTTATCCACTTCTTCCGCCGTCCAATTATAACGCATTGAATTTTGACTCATTTCAAGCCCCGAAACAGCTACACCGCCGGCATTTGATGCCTTACCCGGCGAGAATAAAATTTTTGCTTTATGAAAAATTTCAATTGCTTCGGGTGTACAAGGCATATTTGCACCTTCGCCCACACAAATTACTCCGTTATCAATTAATTTCTGAGCATCTTCTCCGTTCAGTTCATTTTGCGTAGCACACGGCAATGCAATATCAACTTTTTGTTCCCACGGTCTTTTGCCCGGAAAAAATTCAACACCGAATTCTTCGGCATAAGGTGCAACTACATCATTGTTCGTAGCACGAAGTTCCAACATATAGTCAATTTTTTCGCCCGATATTCCGTCCGGGTCATAAACATAACCGTCGGGACCCGAAATAGTTACCACTTTACCGCCGAGTTGAGTTACTTTTTTAACGGCACCCCAAGCCACATTTCCGAAACCGGAAACAGCAACGGTTTTTCCGTCAAAACTGTCGCCTTTTGTTGCCAACATATTTTGCGAAAAATACACATTCCCGAAACCCGTAGCTTCCGGACGCATTAAGCTGCCGCCCCACTCTCTTCCTTTACCGGTCAATACGCCGGCAAATTCATTTTTAAGGCGTTTGTATTGTCCGAACAAATAACCGATTTCTCTTCCGCCTACACCGATATCGCCGGCAGGTACATCCGTATCCGGTCCGATGTGTCGGAAAAGTTCAGTCATAAAACTTTGGCAAAAACGCATAATTTCATTGTCCGATTTTCCTTTCGGATTAAAATCAGAACCGCCTTTACCTCCGCCCATGGGCAAAGTCGTTAAACTGTTTTTTAAAATTTGCTCAAATCCGAGAAATTTCAAAATACTTAAAGTAACACTCGGGTGAAATCGTAATCCGCCTTTGTAAGGTCCTATTGCACTGTTAAATTCAATACGATAGCCCTTGTTTATATGAAATTCACCTTTATCATCCTGCCAAGGAACTCTGAACATAATTGTTCTTTCGGGTTCAACCATTCGTTCCAAAATTTTGGCTTCCGCATATTTCGGATTTTCTTCAATAAACGGAATAATCACTTCGGCAACTTCTTTTACCGCTTGGTGAAACTCTTTTTCACCCGGATTTTGAGCAATTACGCTCTCCATAAATTTATTTATCTTTTCAGTCATTACGTTTTAATTTATATAATGATTATGCGACAAAATTATGTATTTTTATTTATATTAAACATCTTTTTGACGAATAAAACAACAGAATTTAATCTACTGTATATCAACAATATCTACATTTTAAAAAGATGTTAAAAAACAGAAATTGATAAAAGTCATATTCCTGAATATCAAAATCGAAAAAATTAAATATTCCCGACAAAAAATTTAAATAAAAAATAATGTAAAAAAACTTGCCGGTAATAAAAAGTTTTTCACTTTTGCACGCTTTTTAAAAAGAGGTATATTTACATTTTAAATTATTAATTATGGAATTCAAAATTGTTGATATTTTATCCGTATTTATGGTATTATTTGCTGTTATCGATATTTTCGGATCTATCCCGTTAATTATTGATATTAAAGCAAAAGGCAATAAAATTGAAGCCGGAAAAACGACTTTAATTTCTTTTCTGATACTGACTCTGTTTTTGTTTCTCGGAGAAGCATTGCTTAACGTTTTCGGCGTTGATATTTCGTCTTTTGCCATTGCCGGTTCGTTTATAATTTTCTTTTTGGCACTTGAAATGGTACTCGGAATCGAACTTTTTAAAGGGAATACCGGAACCGACAGTGCATCAATTGTACCGCTCGCATTCCCGATTATTGCCGGTGCCGGAAGTATTACCACCCTGCTTTCGCTGAGAGCGGAATATTCCTACCTCAATATTATGATTGCCCTTTTAATGAATATGATTGTGGTATTTATCGTATTAAAATCAACAAAATATATCGAAAAACTACTCGGACAAACCGGTATTACTATTTTGCGAAAAATATTCGGTATTATTTTACTCTCTATTGCCATTAAATTGTTTATGTCTAATTTGGCGGAATCTGTTTCAAACCATTTTCCCGGTTTAATGGAAAAATTAGCAAATTAAAGTTAAAAGAATTTTAT
This sequence comes from uncultured Draconibacterium sp., assembly GCA_964500765.1. Taxonomy (GTDB): domain Bacteria; phylum Bacteroidota; class Bacteroidia; order Bacteroidales; family JAADGE01; genus JAADGE01. The sequence goes on along the minus strand of CAZCPV010000022.1, from coordinate 13,643 downwards.
TTTCACAAACTTTACCCTTAACTTTACAAAACCGATAAATTTAAACAAATAATCATGCAAAATATTGATAATTACAATTTTACAGACAAAAAAACAATCGTCAGAGTCGATTTCAACGTTCCTTTAAACGAAAAATTTGAAGTTACGGACAATACCCGAATAACGGCGGCTTTACCCACAATTAAAAAAATTGCTTCGCAAGGTGCCGTAATTTTAATATCGCATCTCGGAAGACCGAAAGATAAAGAAGAAAAATTTTCTTTAAAACACGTTGTTCCGGAACTTTCAAAATTGCTTGACAAAAATGTTCAGTTTATTGACGATTGCATAGGCGAAAAAGTAAAAGAAAAAATTCACACCTTAAAAAACGGCGATATTCTTTTGCTCGAAAATCTTCGGTATTATCCGGAAGAAAAAAAAGGCGACAAAAATTTTGCAAAGCAACTTGCAGAGCTTGCCGACGTATATGTAAACGACGCTTTCGGAACAGCACACCGTGCGCATGCTTCTACTGCCGTTATTGCCCAATTTTTCCCTAAGGACAAAATGTTCGGTTATTTAATAGAAAACGAACTGAAAAGTTTGCAAAAAGTATTAAACGAACACGAAAAACCTTTTACGGCGATTCTCGGCGGAGCAAAAGTTTCTTCCAAAATTATTGTTATCGAAAAAATGCTCGAAAAAGTCGATAATTTAATTATTGCCGGCGGAATGACCTACACTTTTATAAAAGCACAAGGCGGAAAAATCGGAAATTCGCTTGTGGAAGACGATTATATTGACATGGCTAAAAACCTGATTAACAAAGCAAAAAAGAAAAAAGTTAAGTTAATTTTACCGGTTGACAGCATCAATGCCGACAAATTTGCCGAAGATGCAAATACGGAAGAAACTCCCGTTAATGAAATAAAAGACGGCTGGATGGGATTGGACATAGGCACAAAAACCGTTAAACTTTTTTCGGATGTCATAAAAAATTCAAAAACCGTACTTTGGAACGGACCTGCCGGTGTTTTTGAAATGGACAAATTTGCAAACGGTACAATTAAAATTGCCGAAGCATTAGTTGAAGCAACGGCAAACGGTGCTTATACGCTTATCGGCGGCGGCGACTCGGTGGCGGCAATAAAAAAGTATCATTTGGAAGACAAAGTCAGCTACGTATCAACCGGCGGCGGTGCCATGTTAGAATTTTTGGAAGGAAAAGAGTTGCCGGGAATTGCGGCAATGAAAAAATAAAACAAAAACGCTCTTTCTCGGAGCGTTTTTTATGTTTTTGCCGGCAAAATTCAAAACAATTTTTTTATAAACTTCATGTCTTTTAAGAGTTGTTGTTTTAATTTTTCCTTATCCGGAAATTTCTGTTCTTTGCGAATGTATTTTTTTAAGTTGATTTTTATTTTTTGACCGTATAAATCACCTTTAAAATCAAAAATATGTGCTTCAACGGTTGTTTCCGAATTTGTATCAACGGTCGGACGATTGCCGATATTTATCATTCCGTTATATTCCGTGCCCGAAACAATAACTTTTACGGCATATACACCCGTTGCCGGAATTAATTTTTCGTTATGAACTTTAATATTTGCCGTCGGAAAATCAATAGTCCTGCCGATTTTATTGCCCGAAACTACTTCTCCGGAAAGGAAATAATCGTAACCGAGACAAGTATTTGCTTTTTCGATATTTCCGGAAAGCAAAGCATTTCGTATCTTTGTAGAACTGACAGTTTCGTCGTTCAACATATATGCATCAACTTTTATAACATCAATACTGAAAGGCAAAGCACAATTTCGTAAAATATCAATATCTCCTTGCCTGTCTTTACCGAAGCGGTGGTCGTAACCGACAACTAATTCTTTGATATTCAGCTTATTGAATAAAACCTTTTCGATAAAATTACAAGATGATAAAGAAGCAAATTCTTTTGTAAACGGATATATAATAAGGTGTTTTATTCCGGCTTTTTCTAAAAGTTCGGCTTTTTCATCAAGTGTATTAAGCAGAAATAAATCTTTAAAATTCGGGTCTAAAATTTTTCGCGGGTGCGGATATAGGGTTAATACAACGGGTTCACCGTTTATTTTTTTTGCTTCTGCCGTTAAGCGGGAAAGAATTTTTTTGTGTCCGCGGTGTACACCGTCAAAAGTTCCGACTGTTAAAACCGGATTTTCAACTTT
>CAZCPV010000022.1:0-11363 GCA_964500765.1 uncultured Draconibacterium sp. | reverse complement strand
CCCCTCTCATACGTGTTGTACGCTTACAGTCCTTGTTTGCTGCCTATTGAATTTATGATGGAAAATGCCGGATTAAACTTGGCAAAATTATGTTCATCCGAGGCAAAATACGACAATAAAATTCTTATCGGCATAGAAAAGGGAAATACCCCAAAAAGTTTATAAAAAATTAGGATTTAACTTTACGGTTCCTTTCGAAAAAAACAGTATCATAAAACTTCTCATCTAAAATTTAAGATTATCATAAAGAAATTTCTTTTCCCCCTTTTTAAATACTTCCGATGTAATAATTTTCGCATAGCCCCCGCCTGAAAGCGTTGCCAAAACAGCCGTTTGAACATCTTCGGCTTTAACTGTTTTTCCTCCGAAAGTAAGATTTCTTGTCGCACACGCATCTTCAACTACAATACAGTTAAATCCGTAATCATGTGCAGCTCTCACCGCTGCTTCCAAACACATTTGAGTTTGCATTCCTATTATTACCAGGCGATTTATCTTATTTGCACGTAAATAACTCAATAAATCCGTATTTAAAAAGCTGTTTACTTCATGTTTCGTAATAATTTTTTCACCTTTTACGGGGGCAACATTTTTATTAATTTCAAATCCTTTATTCGATTGATGTCGTACATGCACAACTAATTGTTTTTCTTCCCTGAAAATTTGAAGAACTTCTTTTGCTTTTAAACTTGCTTCTTCAACATTTACCAAACCCGGTCGGTCTCCGGGAAAGTAAAAATCTTGAATATCAACTATTAATAAAGCCGTTTTAATGCTGTCTTTTTTTACTTGTGCCCGAGCCGAAAACTGCCCGACAATACTGCTTATCAGAATAACTGTTAAAAATTTTTTCATTCTTCGAGAATTATATTTTGAATCCGTAAGGTACAATTTTAATTTTCTGTTTCAAAATAAAACTGTTAAATCCGAAAAAATATTTATTAATTTTTGTTAAAATGTTTAATGACATTGATTTAATTTTATCATCTTATGAAAAATGCAGGATTTTTCTGTGAGAATTCGTGAAATCTGTATGAAATTAAAATATTAATTAACGGTATTTTTAAGATTTTTTGATATTAGGTAAGTGCATAATTCAAAACAGTTATTTTTTTATGTCAGGATTTTAAGAAAAACCCGACTGTTTTTATAAGAAATATATAATTGTATTTGCTGAAACAAATGAAAACTTTTATCTTTATGAAAAATAATAATTTAATAAACTATGCCCGAAAAGATTAAAGAAATTTCAACACCGGAATTGCTGAAAAACAGTTCTGATTCCGCTTCAAAAATAATTGATATTCGGTCTGCCGATGCCTATAACGGCTGGCAAGAGCAAAACGAAAAAAGAGGCGGACATATTAAAAATGCCGTAAGTTTACCTTTTAAATGGGCAAATTATATGGACTGGATTGAAATTGTAAGGTCAAAAAATATTTTTCCCGAAAACAAGCTCATTATATACGGTTACTCAACCGAAGAAACCGATATAATTGCTCATAAATTCTTAAAAGCAGGATATTCGGATATTTTCGTTTACAATCATTTTGTCGATGAATGGTCTGAAAATGAAAAATTACCGATGAATAAACTTGCCCGATATAAGCATCTGGTTTCCGCCGACTGGGTACAAACGCTGATTTCAGGCAACAAACCGCCGGAATACAACAACACAAAATATGTTATTTGCCATGCCCATTACAGAAATCGAAATGCCTATCTCTCGGGGCATATTCCCGGAGCAATCGACATAGATACTTTGGCTTTGGAGGCACCCGAAACGTGGAACAGAAGAAGTCCGGAAGAACTCGAAAAAGCTCTTTTGTTGCACGGTATTACGGCAGATACAACGGTTATACTGTACGGTAAGTTTATGCACCCCGACAATGCCGATGATTTTCCCGGAAGTGCCGCCGGACATATCGGTGCCGTGCGATGTGCATTTATAATGATGTATGCCGGCGTAAAAGACGTTCGGGTACTGAACGGCGGGTTTCAATCGTGGAAAGATGCCGGTTTTGAAATCAGCACCGAAGATAAAGAAAAAATTCCCGTTGAAAAATTCGGTATAAAAATTCCGGCAAACTCCGAACTTGCCGTTGATATCGAACAAGCAAAAGAAATGTTAAAATCCGACAATGCCGATTTGGTCAGTGTACGCAGTTGGCCTGAATTTATCGGTGAAGTAAGCGGATACAATTATATTGAGAAAAAAGGGAGAATACCGGGTGCCGTTTTCGGCAATTGCGGAACCGATGCCTACCACATGGAAAATTACAGAAATCCAGACCACAGCACACGCGAATATCACGAAATAGAAAAAAACTGGGCAGATGCCGGAATTACACCCGACAAACATCTTGCTTTTTACTGCGGAACCGGTTGGCGAGGAAGCGAAGCATGGTTTAATGCTTGGTTAATGGGTTGGCCAAAAGTCTCCGTTTTCGACGGCGGTTGGTTTGAATGGAGTAACGACCCGAATAACCCTTTTGAAACGGGAATACCCGAATAATCTTAAAATAAAACAATTATGAAAGCAATGAAACAATAAAAGTAGAAAACAATCATTATTTTCCGGAAAGTTCGGTAAATAAACAATATCTCGCAAACAGCCAAACACATACCGTTTGCCCTTGGAAAGGAGATGCATCTTATTTCAATATAAAAATTGACGGTGAAGTAAACAAAGATGCTGCATGGTATTATCCCGACCCTAAACCTGCGGCAAAAGATTTAAAAAATTACATTGCCTTTTGGAAAGGTGTTGAAATAACGGAATAACAATATTTTATATAAAACCGGATAAAAATGAATACAGCAGTAATTTACGGTTCCAACCGTTCGGACAGGCAGGGCATTAAAGCCGCAAAGTTTATTATAAACAAACTATCCGAAAAAGGACATGAAGTTGTTTTTGTTGACACAAAAGAATACCAATTGCCTTTTTTAGATAAAATGCACAAGGAATATAAGCCGGGAAAAGCTCCCGAAAAAATGGAAAAAATTCATCAAATATTTGAAAAAGCCAACGGTTTTGTTATTGTTTCCGGAGAATATAACCACAGTATTCCCGCTGCATTAAAAAACACATTGGACCACTTTCAAAGCGAATATAATTTTAAACCGAGTGCCATTGTATCTTATTCGGCAGGACCTTTCGGCGGATTAAGAGTTGCCGTTCATTTAAGAGCCGTTTTGGCGGAACTCGGAATGCCGAGTATTCCTTCAATTTTTCCGGTTTCCGCCGTGCAAAATGCCTTTGACGATAACGGAAATGCCCTTGACAAAAATTACGACAAAAGAGTTGTACGTTTTATCAATGAATTTGAATGGTATATGCAAGCCCTTAAAAATCAAAGAAAAACCGGAGTTCCCTATTAATCTCTTACCGGAAAACTTATGAATACAAAAACTTCCGAAATTAAAAAACAATCGAATTATTCGGTTATTGAAACTCAAAGACAGGAATTAATTCAATCTCTTTTATCCGAGCCGAAGCATATTCCGAGTAAATATTTCTACGATAAAAAAGGGTCTGAATTATTTGAACAAATCACACAATCGGCAGAATATTATCCGACAAAAACCGAAATTTCGATACTGCGTGCAAACGCAAAAAATATTACCGGCGGTTTATCGAATACAAATATTATTGAATTAGGCAGCGGCGATTGTTCAAAAATTTCGATTCTGTTACAGGCATATAATAAAAATCAACTGAAAAATTTGACTTATATCCCTATTGATATCAGCATTTCGGCAATTGAAAAATCAATAAAAATATTAAAAACAAGGTTTCCCGAATTAAACATAAAACCGATTTCGGCTGATTTTATGCAACCCGCAAAATTCATCCCGGAAGTCCGAAACAAACTGATTTGTTTTTTCGGCAGCACCATCGGAAATTTGAATACGAAAGATGCCTTAAATTTCTTAAAAGACATAAGTTCTTCGATGAATAAAAACGACCGCTTTTTGCTTGGTGCCGATATGGTAAAAAACAGTCAAATATTAGAAGCCGCTTATAACGATAAATTAAAAATTACCGCTGCTTTTAACAAAAACATCCTAAACAATGTAAATCGCATACTGGAAACCGATTTTAAACCCGATTTGTTCGAGCATTATGCCTTTTTCAATAAAGAAAAACAACGCATTGAAATGCACCTGAAAGCATTAAAAAATATGCAAATCAAAAGCCCATATTTTGCTGATAATCTTTTAATTAAGAAAGAAGAATACATTCATACCGAAAATTCTCATAAGTTTACCGAAGAAAAAATTCTTGAATTTGCCGATTATGCCGATTTAAAAATTAACCATATATTCCGAGACAAAAACCACTGTTTTTTTTTAGTTGAATTTATCAAATAATCAATTTATAAATCGTATTTCAAAAAGATTTTTATTAATTTTAGCATCTCTAATTTTTATTAAATCTTTCAAAATGAAAAAAATTGTATTCCTTTTATTTTTCGGCATTCAAATCTCATTTGTTTCAGCACAAGAATTTGTTTTTTCAAAACAAGCAGATTTAAACTCAGACAACATTATCGACAAAATTTCATTAACGGAAATTGACGGTGTTTTTACTTTGGAAATTAACAATTTTAAAACCGAAATTACATTTGACGATGAAGACATTGACGGATTTAAAATTGTTGACATCAATAAAAACGACGTATTCAGAGAAATCGCCGTGTATGCTTCCGGTCCCGGCGGCGGCAGTGCTTTTAAATTGTATTATTTCGACGGAAAAACAATTCATTTTATGAATTCGCTTAAAGACTTTCCTACATTTAACGGAAACGGAATTGTATATGTCGATAATTGGGAAGGATTTTGGAAAAGACGCAGAAAATTTGTTCTGAACAAACAAACGCATAAACTTTCGGAAATCGAACAGTTTGCTTTTTATGTCGGAGTTAATAATATTACCGTAAAAAACTATGTATCAATTTATTCCGACGCAGAACTTACAAAAAAAACAGCAACTTTAAGCAAAAACTCCAAAATTGAAATCTTGATTTGCAAAAAGGATAAAAACAATTACAACAATGATTTATATCTGATAAAATCAAAATCCGGATTAATCGGTTGGATAAAATATTCCGAACTTGAAAAAAATTGTTCGGGCTTTAACTTTGCCGGATAATTCTTGTTTTATAAACTTTCAAAACTGAAAATTATCAGAAAGAAATAATGGACAAAGGCCATTCGCAAAAAATTTACGACTTTACCTTACGCGGAAATTATCCTAATTATTACAACATTAAATTTTTTGTTCAAAACAGAAAAAATAAAGCAAAACCGGGTAAAGGATACCTTCCGCCGGAAGTTGAATATCGTTATCAGAAAAATACACCTGCCGAAAAAATACATATAGAATTTGCCGATATTCCGTATCTGTGTCAGGAAGACAACGAACGGGCAAAAAATTATTTATCCTATCTCGTTGCTTCAATAAAGGGAGATACCAAAGCCGAAAACAAAATTAACTATTACCGAGAGCAATATTTGAACGATAAAGAATGGTATTACAAAGATATACATCTAATTGAAAATGAATATGTTGTTCATTCGGGAACAGAAAAAACTTATGCCGTAAATCACATCAGCCACAAAGGTGTAAATTTATTGAATTTAATAAAAGAAAGCTATCCCGTACCCGATTTTTCCGTTCTTACTTCCGAATGGTATTCTTTAAATAAATCGGAAAGAGAGAAACATTTAAGAACGGCGATTCTAAATTTGGAACAAATGACCGGAGAAAAATTAAACGACAGCGATGCCCCGCTCATAATCGCCGTTCGATGTGCAATGCCTCAATACATCCCCGGATTAATGCCGACTTATTTAAACGCCGGAGTTGTTGCCGAAACCGTTGAAAAATTAAAAAAATTGTACGGAATTAAAGTTGCCGGAAAAATTTATCTGAATAATCTTTTGACATTATATTCTTTGTTATATCACAAAAAAGAAATTCCTCATCTTAAAGAAACACTGTATTTTGCCTCAACATCTGAAATTTACAAGCACATTCAAACTTATTACGACCTCGTTGCCGAGATTGATAAAAAATTACTGACTGACCCGTATTATCAAATCAGTTTTTTACTGAAAAAAGCAACCGATTTTTTTGAAGATAACAAAGAATTGCCCTACACTTTAATCAAGCGAAAAACCTATCTTTCCTTTATTTTACAGAAAATGGTTTGGACAATTCGCGATGAAAATTCTTATCCCGGAATTTTATACAGTCGGCATTCACGCACCGGAATAGGGTATCAAATCGAAAGCTCTAAAAACATTTTCGGGGAAGATATTATGTCCGGCAATATACAAGCAACCGATAAAGAATATTTTGACAGAAACGAAATAAAAGAAAGCTATCCCGAAGTTTACCATTTTTCGCCGCTTTTACAGGAACTTGAAAAAATAAAAAATCACCCGTTACAATAGAATTTGCGGCAGAATCTTATGCAAATACACATCTTTTTGCCGTTCTTCAAATTAACAAATCCGAACTTACCGGAAGAGCATCTTTACTGTCGGCAATTGATTTATATAAAAAAGGGATTATCAACAAAGATGAAGTTATTAAATTGGTACAACCCTATCATTTACGGCAAATTTTTTCGGAAACCATTGATACAAAAAGTCTTTCGGAACTGATTTTCTTTTCGGAAGGAGTTTCGGTATTGCCTCGTTCGGCTATTTCGGCAAAAATTTATTTTTCCGCAGAAAAAGTTACACAAGCAAAAAAAAGAGGCGAAAAAGTATGTTTTTGCAAAGAACGTTTTGTCCCTTCGGATACTGTGATAATGAATGAAACAGATGCCGTTATAAGCATGAATCCGGCTGCCGTTCATGTTGTTACGGCTTGCAGGGGCTACGGAATTCCGGCATTTCTGAATCTCGAAAATTTCAATATTCAATTAGAAAACAATTGCCTTATTAATTCACAAGGAATGAAAATAAACGAAGGCGATTGGATAACGGTCAGCAGCAGAAGAAAATCTATTTTTATAGGTAAGGCAAACTTTACACCGGCACGTTTTCAAAAATATCTTGCGGGCGATAAAATAGATTTAAACGAAAAAGAAAAAGTAGTTTTTAAAGCACTGAAAGATGCTTACAAAGAATACAGAAAAATTGTAGATTCATTAAATTCCGATGATATAACAAGCATTGAAGATTTAATAAAATTTATCCGAACCGATTTGGAAAAAGACCCGGAAAAGGCAAGTAATTTTGTCAATAATTGGTACAATACACACGAAACCTATTATGTCAAACAAATTTTACAAAGCGAACTCGGTACCCATCGAGACAGGCATAAAATATATCAATATTTGTCTGTAAATCAACGTATTTCATTCTATAAAAAAGCAATTGCCGTATGCAAAGAAAATAAATTGACAGGATTTACGGCAGGTGCCTTTATGCTCGGCAGATTTATTTGCCTGACCCACCCCGCCGTTTTTTGGAAAGCTTTAAATTCCGGCGAAATCGCATTTATCCTGAATGAATATATTTTATTTGAGAAATATATGTTTGCACTTTACGAAGTCGGCGAACGAAAAATAAACAGAGCCAAAAACACCATTTTAACGAAAGGTTTATCGGGAATTAATATAAACAAAGCAAACGCAACTATTTTTATCACTTTAAAATTAGTCCGTAAAGATTTGAAAAATATACTTTCCGAAATTACGGATAAATATGAGCCGGAAACTTTGCAATTACTTAAACTTTTGCAAAAACCTTACGGATTTTTATACGATTATTCCGCAGCTTGGTCAATTTCCAAACTTAAAAAAATATGCGAAAAAGAGGGATTTGATTTACCGGATAAAAATGAAGTGTAAAAACCGTAACCCGCATTATTCACCGCAACACAACGAATATAATTAGAACTGTCTCAATAACCGTATTTCTTAATCATTTTTTTTCATACTAAAATTATAACTTAATTTCTATCTTTGTAAAAAACAAAAAATGTCCGAACTTATACTTGTCCCGACACCGATAGGAAATCTTAAAGATATTACATACAGAGCGGTTGAAGTTTTAAAAAACGTCGATATAATTCTTGCGGAAGATACTCGAACATCTTCGGTTTTATTAAAACATTATACGATTCAAAAACCGCTTTTTGCTTATCATAAATTTAATGAACACAAGCAAATACAAACAATTATCGAAAAAATACAAAACGGACAAAAAACAGCATTAATAAGCGATGCCGGCACACCGGGAATTTCCGACCCGGGTTTTTTGCTTGTCAGAGAATGTATTAAAAACGGAATTCCGGTCGAGACCTTGCCGGGAGCTGTGGCTTTTATTCCGGCTCTGGTAAATTCGGGTTTACCCTGCGAACGATTTGTCTTTGAAGGTTTCTTACCGCAAAAAAAAGGCAGACAAAAACGGTTAAAAGAACTTGCCGAAGAAAAACGAACAATGGTATTTTACGAATCGCCTTTTCGACTTTTAAAAACGCTGATGCAATTTGCTGAAATATTCGGAGAAAACAGAAAAGTTTCCGTTTCGCGGGAACTTACAAAAATTTACGAAGAAAATATACGCGGCAGCTTATCGGAAGTTATCGCTTATTTTAAAAACAAAACCGTAAAGGGAGAAATCGTAATAATTCTTGAAGGAAATGTACCCAAAAAAACACACAATTAAATCTTTCTTATTTTATACAAAAAAATCCGTATATTTGATACTTTATTTTATTTAGAAAACATCTGATAAAAAATTGTGAAAATTAGAGCTAAAATATTTTTAACATTTTTAATATCTTTCTTTCTTTTTGCGGGAATTTTGTTTTTACTGTATTTACTTAATGTATTAACCGTTGATACTAAACAAAATACAGACATCGTAATTGTTTCCGGTTTGACTCTTTTTTTAATAACCTTAATTTTCGGTTTTTTTATTTCTTTTCATATTTCCAAATCTTTACAACGGCTTCTTTCATTTTTACATAATTTTTTTACCGATAAAAATCTTAAAAAAAACTTTACGAAAGAATTAAAAAGAAAAGACGAATTCGGAGCAATTTTTAAAAAACTTTACGAAATTTATTCCGATTATTTGTCGTATCTTGATTTTGCGGAGAATCTGAAAGCCGGTAATTATAAAGCCGTTTTGAATCTCGACGAAAAACAAAAATTAGCCGGGGTTATGAATGATATTAAAGAAAATCTGATAACCGCAAAAAAAGAACAAAAATATAATTCAGAAGAATCGGAAAAATACAAATGGTATCAATCCGGTATTACGGACTTCACACTGTTGCTGCAACAAGATTTTCAAAGTACGAAGGATATGGCTTATCCGGTTGTTAAAAAAACAGCGGAACATCTCGGGGTAGAGCAAGTCGGTATCTTTGTTCTGAAAAAAGACGGCGATAAAGAATTACTGGTTTTGGAAGCCGCCTTTGCTTACGATAAGAAAAAACAATTGGATACCGAAATTGAAATCGGTGAGAGTTTGGTCGGAAAATGTGCCAAAGAACAAAAATTAATTCGTATTAACGATTTGCCGGAGGGCTACACATACATCAGCTCCGGACTTGGCGAAGACACACCGAAATCACTGATACTAATGCCTTTAATGTATGAAAAAAGATTGTTCGGCGTATTGGAAATTGCATCACTTAAAAATATTCCCGACTATAAAATTAATTTCTTACATGTTATAGGAGAACGAATAGCTTCCGAAATTTCAACAATACATTCAAAAATTATTACGGCAAAACTCGCCGAAGATTATAAAAAACAATCGGAAGAATTAGCTTTAAAAGAAAAAAAATCCGAACAACAAATTGCCGAATTGACACAAGAAAAAAATCATTTACTGAAAGAAATTGAATTGTTAAAAAATAAACAAACACAAAAAAAATAATCGGATACAATTAATTTCCGAAATCTGTCGTCTTTTATAAACCGTTTTAATATTTGTTTATGAAACATTTAGTTTTATTGTTCACATTATTTTCAATACTGTATCAATCCCGAGCGGAAACTTGTAAAATATACGGAAACGCAGGCACTTATGCCGGCGAAACCCTGCGATTGTACACCTATTCCGACTATATTACATTAACAAAAAAAGTCGTTGCCGAAAGCAAAGTTGACGATGAAGGTTATTTCACATTTCTTATCGAAACCGACAAAACTTTCGAAGCATTTCTTGATTTGGATGTTTTTATCGGATACATTGTTGTTGAACCCGGTAGAGAATTTAAAATTGTACTTCCTAAAAAAACAATACGCCGGCATCAGGACATTATGAATCCGTATTTTAAACCCTACGAATTTTATGTTCGTATTATGAATGATGATAATACAGTAACGGCTGCAATGAAAAAATTTGACAAATTATACGAAAATTCCGTTAAAATTATCTTTAAAAACCCGAAACACATTAATCCCGGTCTTACCGAAAAAGAAATTCAGGCAATTGATGACAGTACGCAATTTTGCAACAACCAATTTTTTAAGGACTATAAAAAATATAAATTCTTAACATTAAGATATAACGCTGTTTATAAAAACAAAAATGCCGTTGTACGAAAAGATTACAACTCACACCCCGTTTTATACGATAATCCCGCATATAACAAACTTTTAAAAGAGGAACTCGGCTCTGTTTTATTTGAAAATTACGGCGATACTATTTTTAATAATCTTATCATGCACAGAGGTTGGAATATGCTTGAAAGGTCTTTGGCAAATTATCCGATGTGCAGCGACAAAGAATTTCGTGAGTATTTTTTATTTATAAATTTATATCGCGAATTTTATAAAAATACGATTTATAAAAGCAACATTGTTGATGTTCTGTATTCAGCCAAAAAATTTGTAAAGAACAAAAATACGCTGATCGCGATAAACAATTTTTTGGATAATTCTTCAAATCTTATTTCCGGAACCGCAAGTTTGGATTTTCGTCTGTCCGATAATGAAACCTACATGCACAGCTTATCTGATTTCAGAGGAAAATTTGTGTATTTGGGATTTTACTCAACCGAAAGTTATGCCTGCAAAAAAGATATTCTGCTTTTACCCGTTTTAAGCGATAAAGACAAAAAAATGCTGAAAATTATTTTAATTTTTAAGGAAAACAATCCGGAACGAATCAAAAAATTTATCGGAAATACGGACACAAAAAACATACTTACCCTGCACAGCGACGATAACGGAAAAATAATCGAAGAATATAATGTGTATGCTTACCCGACCTATTTTTTAATAAATCCCGAAGGCAAATTATCGCTTATTTCCGCACCCGGTCCGGCAGAAGATTTTGAGGCGGCTTATTTTAAACTTAAACAAGCATGGAAAATT
>CAZCPV010000021.1:12354-19958 GCA_964500765.1 uncultured Draconibacterium sp. | reverse complement strand
TTGTCTTTAATAAAAAAGATACTTGATTTACTGCATTCCGTAATTATTTTGTTTCTATTAACAAGCAATACCTCAAAAACGGCATTTTCGGAAATCAACTTGTTTATATAAGTCCTTAATTCATAGTTAATTATTTTGGCATTCGGATTTTTTCGTTCTGCCTGAACGGTCATAACGGTTATTCCGTTTTTATAATTATCGGAAGTCGGAATAATCGGATTTAAGAAAAAACAGATTAATTTATCATTTGATTGATAAAAACGAACGGCAAATTTCAATCGCCCTTCTTTTAAATTATTTGTTTCAATAAGTTTAAAAACATTTTGTTTAATTTCTGCATCACTGAACGGGATTTTTTTGTTTTTTAATTTTGCCGAATAATGCAGGCGTTTCAAATGATCTTCAAAAAACAGAGGAATACCTTCGGTAATTTTCACAACTTCATATACGGAAAATCCTTTTTCAAGTTCGGAAATATCAAAATTTTCCGTTTGTATAAGTTTTCCGTTTGAAATAAAATATTTTGCTTTTTTATACATAGCTCGGTATATAAGTTTGCAAAAATAAACTTTCCGATTGATTATGTATAAAATTTTTCCTTCATAAAATAATAATGTATAATTGCAGTTAAATAGGTATCGTAAGCGTTAAATTCTGATTAAAATGAAGTTATATACAGATTCGGTAGTAAAAAAATACGGAAAAAGAACCGTTGTAAAAGGTGTTTCTATTGAAGTAAGTAAAGGGGAAGTCGTAGGTTTGCTGGGACCCAACGGTGCCGGAAAAACAACGACTTTTTATATGATTGTGGGATTTATAAAACCGTATTCCGGGAATGTATATTTGGATAATGTTGAAATAACAAAATTGCCGATGTATAAACGTGCAAAAATGGGAATAGGTTATTTGCCGCAGGAAGCATCGGTTTTCAGAAAATTAAGTGTCGAAAATAATATTTTGAGTGTTTTGGAAATGACAAATCTTTCAAAAAAAGAACAAAAAGCCAAAACCGAGAGTTTGCTTGAAGAATTCGGCTTAACACATATTCGTAAAAGCAAAGGGATACAACTTTCCGGCGGTGAACGAAGACGTACGGAAATTGCACGTGCTTTGGCAATTGACCCGGCTTTTATTTTGCTCGATGAACCCTTCGCCGGCGTTGATCCCATTGCCGTTGAAGATATTCAGGGCATTGTTTCTAAATTGAAAGATAAAAATATAGGTGTTTTAATTACCGACCACAATGTGCATGAAACGCTTAATATTACCGACCGTGCCTATTTGCTTTACGAAGGTCGGATTTTAGAATCCGGAACAGCCGAAGATTTGGCAAATAATGAAGAAGTACGCGAAAAATATCTCGGTAAAAATTTTGAACTTCGTTAACGTAATTATTTTTACAATTCTTCTTTTTATTGAACTTATTAATTCTACTTTTGCACACTTCATTACAAACAAAAGATGAGAAATCTGCCGTATTTTACAATTATTATTTTTTTAATTTCGGAAATTATGATGACAAGTTCATGTAAAGTTAAAGATGAAATACAAACACCTGTTGCAGAGCGAATTAAAAAAGAATTGATTTGTCTCGGAGATACCCGAATTGATTATTTTTATTGGATGAATCAAAGAGAAAATCCGAAAGTCGTAAAATACCTCGAAGATGAAAATAATTACCTTTCGGAAAAATTAAAACATACCGAAAAATTACAAGAAACCTTGTTCGATGAAATAGCAAGTCGTATAAAGCCCGATGACAGCTCGGTTCCGTATAAAGATAACGGTTATTTTTATTACCAAAGATATGAAGAACAAAAAGAACATCCCGTTTATTGCCGTAAAAAAAATAATTTAAATAATCCGGAAGAAATTTTACTTGACGTAAACAAACTTGCCGAAGGACATCCGTATTTTTATGTTCCCGGATTCAGCATCAGTTTTGATAATAAGTTGATGGCATACAGTACGGATACATTGGGGCGTCGAAGATATGAAATACATTTCAAAAATTTAAAAACCGGAAAAGATTTGCCGGATATTATCAGCGATACCGACGGTGAACTTGTTTGGGCAAACGATAACAAAACCGTTTTTTATATCAAAAAGGATAATGAAACTTTGAGAGAATATCAGGTGTGGAAACACATTCTCGGAACTTCTTCGGATAAAGATAAATTAATTTTTGAAGAAAAAGACGAGGCATTTTATGTTTCCGTATCTAAAAGTAAATCAGATAAATATATTTTTATTTCTTCATACAGTACCCTATCGACGGAATATCAAATTTTAAATGCCGATAAACCGAACGGTAAATTCAAAATTATAATTCCTCGTTCCGAAAATCATGAATATCATGTTGAACCGCACGGAAACAGTTTATTTATTTTAACAAATTCAGAAGGTGCCGAAAATTTCAGAATTGTAAAAACCTCATTAGAAAATCCGAATATCAAAACCGCAAAAGAAATTGCTGCTTATAATAAAAATGTGTTTATCGACGATTTTGAAGTGTTTAAAAATTATTTGGTAATCAGCGAACGTAAAAACGGTTTAATGTATTTACGTATTTTGAACCTAAAAAACGGGCAAAGCAAAACTTTAAATTGCGATGAAGATACTTATGAAATATGGATTTCGGATAACGACGAATACGATACGGAAATTTTGCGTTACGGATACAGTTCATTAACAACACCGATTTCTTATTTTGATTATAATATGAAAACCGGTGAAAAAACTTTGCTGAAACAAAAATTTGCCGGAAATGATTTCAATAAAGAAAATTATGTGTCAAAACGATTGTTTGCAACGGCAAATGACGGAACAAAAATACCGATTTCAATTGTTTATAAAAAAGGGTTGAAATTGAACAGTCAAAATCCTATGCTTGTATATGCTTATGGTTCTTATGGTTACAGTACGGATGCAAGTTTCAGGTCTTCGGTTTTAAGTTTGCTTAACCGTGGCTTTGTGTATGCAATTGCCCATGTTAGAGGAGGGCAGGAGTTAGGCAGAAAATGGTATGAAGACGGAAAACTTTTACATAAAAAAAATACGTTTACCGATTTTATTGCCTGCACGGAATATCTGCAAAAAAACGGTTTCTCGGCACCCGATAAAACCTTTGCCGAAGGCGGAAGTGCCGGCGGTTTGCTTACCGGTGCCGTTGCAAATATGCGTCCCGATTTATATGCCGGCATTATTTCGGAAGTCCCTTTTGTCGATGTAGTTACAACCATGCTTGACGAATCTGTTCCGCTTACGACCGGGGAATATGACGAATGGGGAAATCCGCATGAAAAAAAATATTACGATTATATGTTGTCTTATTCGCCTTATGATAACGTTAAGAAGCAAAACTATCCGGCAATGTTGATAACGGCGGGTTTACACGATTCGCAGGTGCAATATTGGGAGCCGGCAAAATGGACGGCAAAATTACGCCGATTCAATACCGGAAAAAATCCCGTTTATCTATATACCAATATGGATGCCGGACACGGCGGTATGTCCGGAAGATACAAGGCATACAAAGAAACGGCTTTAATCTATGCCTTTATTTTAGATGTGTTGACCGGAAAATAGTATTTTAATTCTCAATAAACCGTAAAATCAAATCGTAAACCTCTTTGACGGCATCTTCCAATACATCGTTGACAACTATGATATCAAACAGCTTTGCATAAGTCATTTCTTTTTCGGCTTTTGCAAGGCGTTTTTTTATACTTTCTTCGGTTTCCGTACCTCTGTTTCGCAAGCGTTTTTCAAGTTCATTTATTGAAGGCGGTTGAATGAAAATTGTAAGACAGTTATTTCCGAAAAGTTTTTTTATCGAAATACCGCCGGCAACATCAATATCGAAAACAACATTTTTACCTTTTTTTCGAATTCGTTCAATTTCAGACTTTAAAGTTCCGTAAAATTGATTTTTATACACTTCTTCCCATTCGGCAAAAGCATTTTCTTTAATTTTTTGTTTAAATTCTTCTGCCGATAAAAAATAATAATCTTTGCCTTCTGTTTCATTCGGACGTTTTTTGCGGCTGGTTGCCGAAACCGAAAATTCAAGTTTCAATTCCGGTTCTTTCAGTAATTCTTTTACAATTGTTGTTTTTCCGGAACCCGAGGGTGCCGAAAAAACAATTAATTTTCCTTCGGGTACTTTATTTTTCATATTTCAAATATCATATATATAACATTCATAAACAAATTTTTTTCTTTTAAATGATTTTATTTAAATTTAGATTTTAATTTCAAATATATAAAAAATGAAAAGATTTAATGAAGATTTTAAATCAAAATTATATGAAACAATTGAGGATATCGAAAATAATTCTTTGGTTGAAATTGTTTCTATAATTAAATCAAAATCAGGTAACTACAGGGATGTGTCTTTGTGGATTGCAAGTGCCGCTATGTTTCTTACGGATTCGTGGCTGATGTTTTCAAAATTTGAAGTTGATGTATATTACATCTACTTAATTACAATTGTTTCTTTTGTTTTATTCTATCTTTTTGCCGAATTAATTAAACCCTTGAAACGTCTTTTCGTAAGAAAAAAAAGAATGAAAAGAAATACGGAAATTTACGGCAGAGCAATTTTTCAAAAAGGCGGTATTCGTTTTACTAATGAGAAAATCGGTGTTTTATTTTATCTTTCTTTATTCGAAAAACAGGTTTTTATTATTCCGGACAGAGGTGCTTTAACGGCTGTTCCCGATGAAGAATGGCAAAAAATGAATGTCGGATTTCAAAACATTTTTAAAGAAAGTAATATTCCCGATGCTTTTATAAATGAATTGAAAAAAAGTAAAACTATTTTTGCAAAATATATATTGCCGATTGAAAATGATATTAACGAACTTCCGGACGATTTGGAAGTTGATTTATAAAATTTTATTCCTTCTAAAATTGCAAATCATGATTAAAAAAAATCAAAAATTATTCATCATATTAGTCAGTGTTTTAACATTGTTATTTATAATAAGTCCCTTTTTTATTGATATTATTTGGGCAAGACCGGGCGGCGGACATTCATTTTCAGGCGGAGGCGGCGGCTCGTCTTCCGGCGGCGGCGGTGACGGTATCGGATTTTTAATTTATCTGATATTCAGTCAATTACCTCCTCAAATATCAATTCCTCTCGTAATCGGTATTATTGTTTTACGACTGTATTTGCAAAAACGAAAAAAATCGGATAACACAACCGTTGTTTCTTCTCCCGGAATTCAGGCAAGAACGGTTCGACATAACGACCTCGAAGCCGATATCGCACAATTGAAAACCATTGACCCCAATTTTTCAAAAATCTTATTTCTCGATTTTGTTTCTTCAATTTTTAACAAATATTATACATGGTTCGGAACCGATAAATTTAAAAATCTTTCGCCGTTTTTGAGTAAGGAAGAAATTCAAAAATCGGCAAGTTTACGTACAAATCAGCGTATTACGGAAATCGTAATAGGAAATATGCGTATCGGTGAAATTAATTTTTTGCAGGATATTACGGGAATAACGGTTGATATTGAAGCCAATTATACTTTGGATTTAATGGGAAAGAAAACCCGATATGTTTTAACCGAACGTTGGTATTTTAACCGAAAAAACGGCATAGTATCGCCCGAACCTGAAAAAATGCACAAATTATCTTGTCCGAATTGCGGTGCCCCGGCTGATTTTACCGACAACGGCGTATGCCAAAGCTGCGGAACAAAAATAAACTTGGGTGAAATGCAGTGGTTTGTAAAAAAACACAAAGTATTGAGTCAGGAAGTATTAGAACCAAAGGTTTGGCACATTATGAGCCCGAAAGCGGCACAATGTTACCCACAATCTATCAATCGAATATTACAAGTTATGCCGGTCAATTTGCTCAAATGCACAATTTAGATTGGAACTCGTGGCGACATACTTTTGCCGATAAAGTCGTGAAAGAATTTTTCCTTAAAATATACGATGCTTGGAGTAAAAATAAACTTGACAGTGCTCGTAATCTGTTGTCCGACAGATTGTATGAGTCGTTTACTTTTTGGATTGACGCTTATAGAAGTGCCGGATTAACCAATAAACTTGAAAATATTACGATTCAAAATATCCAATTTGTAAGAATCGATTTAGATAGATTTTACGAATCGATAACCGTACGTATTTTTGCATCTTCCTTAGATTATGTTGTTGATAAAGACGGTTCGGTAAAAGGCGGTTCAAACAAGCGTCCGCGTGCATTCAGCGAATATTGGACATTTATACGACGTATGGGAGTTGAAAAAGACGAATACGATTATTCAACTTGCCCGAATTGCGGTGCTCCCGCCGATAAAATGGGACAAGCCGGTGTTTGCGAATATTGCGGAACCAAAATAAGTAACGGAGATTTTTCTTGGGTTCTGGCAATTATTACTCAAGACGAAGTGTATTCGGGATAATTTTTTAACCCTAATTTCTAAAAAATGTTTAAATTTATAGCAATACTGAAACTGTTTACTCTGCCGATTTTAATTGGAATTGTTATTTTTCTTATTATAAATCAGATGAGAAAGCCGAAAAATAATAAGTCCGATATCAACGAGGATAACAAAAAGTGAAAAAATAATTAAAATAATCCGCAGGAATGAAAGCAATAAAAAAAATATTCAAAATTTTAATAATTTCAACGGTAATTCTTTCAATTGCAGCATTTTTTTATTTGCGAAGTTTAAAACCGCAATATTCCGGAACAATTAATTTGCCCGGTTTGCAAAATAAAGTTGATGTGTATTTTGACGATTTTGGAATACCGCATATTTATGCACAAAATAAAGCCGATTTGTATTATGCTTTCGGCTATATTCATGCACAAGACAGACTGTTTCAAATGGAAATTTTACGTCGAATAGCAAGCGGTCGTTTGTCTGAAATTGTCGGAACAAAAACATTGAAATACGATAAATTTTTCAGAACCTTACAGGTAAATAAAACTTCGAAAGATGCCGTAAAACAATTTTTTTCGGATAAGAAAAATCCTTACGTTCAAGATGTTAACAATTATTTGAAAGGCGTAAACGAATATCTGCATAACGGAAAAACGCCGATTGAATATACTTTGATGGGAATAAAAAAAGAAGATTTTACACCCGAAGACATTTTGAATATTGCAGGATATATGGCTTTCAGCTTTGCCGAAGGTTTTAAACTGGACCCGTTTATTTCAAAAATAAAAAATACGCTCGGAGATGATTATTTAAAAGATTTAATTCCGTCTTATGTTTCCGGAACCGAACGTATCCCTTTGTATAACGACACATCTGTTGATTATTCGGCTTTAAGTGCAATTACGCAAAACGTGAATAATATTACGGAAAATTTGCCGGTTCCTTTTTTTCACGGAAGTAATTCGTGGGTGCTTTCCGGTAAAAAAACAAAATCCGGCAAGGTTATTTTTGCCAACGATGCACACATTGCCTATGCACAACCTTCGGTTTGGTACGAAGCATATCTCGAAACCCCCGATTTTAACTTTTACGGAAATTTTATTGCGGGAATTCCGTTTGCTCTTATCGGTCATAACCGTGATATGGCATGGGGATTAACCATGTTTGAAAATGATGACGTAAATTATTATT
>CAZCPV010000021.1:0-12254 GCA_964500765.1 uncultured Draconibacterium sp. | reverse complement strand
ATGCAAGGAATGCCGCAAAATTAATTGCCGCACCCGGTTTGAATATCATGTACGGCGACCGTTTCGGAAATATTGCTTATTGGGCTGCCGCTTCTTTGTTAAAATATAACGATTCGGCAAAAACCGACAGAATAGAATCTTGGGAAAACGCACCGACCGGTTATTTTGATTTTAAAGACAATCCGCAAAGTATAAATCCTCCCGAAGGTATGATATATTCGGCTAATAATCAGCCGGATTCGGTTAACGGAATTTTGTATCCGGGCTATTATGCTCCGGAAGACAGAGCAAAACGAATTTTATCGCTCTTAAATTCGGATATCGATTGGACGGTTGATAAAATAAAACCGATTTCCGATGACGTAATTTCGATAAAAGCACCCGAAATTGTTAAAGAGATACTCGCAAATATTGATAAAAATAATCTTTCAAAATCCGAAAATTATCAAAAAGCATTTGATATTTTAAAAAATTGGGACGGTAATCATCAAAAAAATGATGCTGCTCCGGTTATTTACTATAGATTGCTGCGAAAAATATTAGAATTTGCCATGGCAGACGAACTCGGCGAAAAAGATTTTGAAATGATGACACACGGGCATATGCCGGCTCGCTCAATTCCTGTATTCATAAAAAATAATGCTTCGGTATGGTGGGATAATGTTAATACAAAAGATAAAAAAGAAACACGGAAAGAAATTTTTTCGGCAGCTTTTGATTCTGCCGTTGTATGCCTGGAAAAAGAACTCGGAAATAATCCGGAAGATTATAAATGGAAAGACGTTCATACCGTAGAATATCAGCATTTTATCGGCAGGTCTTCGTCTTTCTTTGCTAAACTGTTTAATGTCGGTCAGTTTGGTGTTTGGGGCGGCAGGCAAGTGATAAACAATATCAATTTTAATTTAAGCAAAGACGGGAAATATCATGTAAAATCAGGCCCTTCAATGCGAATTATAATTGATTTTTCGGATATTGAAAATTCGGTAAGTATTATTCCTACCGGGCAATCGGGCGTATTTATGAGTAAACATTATTCCGACCAAGCGGAAATGTATAATAACGGACAATTCAGAAAACAAATGATGAATAAAAAAGAAATTATTTCTGTTTGCAAAGATAAGTTAGTTTTGAAACCGAAAAAATAAGCTATTTTTCGGAAGAAGGGGAGACACCTTCGTCTTGTGCTTTTAGGTAATAACCGCTTTCAATTTTTCCGAAACGGTATGAAAGGTATAAAACAGGAAGAAATTGAGGATTTTTTTCCGTTTCCATTATTTTTATCGGCTTAGGATATGCTTCAAAAGACAAGCCGATTTCGAGTATGTTCAATTTTTTATCTGTTTTGCTGAATTCAAAATCAAAACCTGTTTTAGCATAAACACCCGGAATTAATTTCGTCTTTTCAACACCTTTAAAATAATTTGCTTTACCGTAAATATACCACCAAGGTGTATTCTTAACAAATATCTGCCACTCACGTTCTTTTGTATTCGCATCATAAACAGAGTAATAAATCGGTTTCAGAAATGAAACGGTAATTCCGCCGGTATAAAACCATCGTATTGATACACTGTTGCGGTCAAATTTTCTGAATAATTCGTGATGCATTCCGGCACCAAACTGAATATTAAAAACCGAATTTGTTTTACCGTAAACAAAACGAAAAAAACTGAGACTGTAAGGATTCGTTATCTTCTTTTCTTTTTCGTGTTTTACAATATTAAAACTCCCCTCAAATAGCCATTTGCGATGAATATTAATATGTTTTCCGTAGCGATAGCCGAATCCGTATCCGTTTGAATTCAAGTTAATTCCGTAACTTTTTTCATTTCTGAATAAAATTTTATGTTCCGTATCAATTTCCCCCTGAGAAAACAATAAAGTGTTTATGAACAAAAATAATATTAAAAAAATTGGAATTTTCATGAAGCCGTAAACAAAGAAAGTTTGTAAAATAATATTACAAACTCTGCTTTTTTTCTTTAAAATTGAAAATTATAAATCAGAATTTTCGTTAAGATGTATTATATCCTGATTAATATTTTGTTGTCCCGCATCACCTTGATATACGGCAGGCGGATAAGCAGGGCATAACCTGTTACTTGAATTGCAGGATGTTAATAATATTCCGAATGCAAATAATAAGATTGCGAAAATTGAAAGGATTTTTTTCATTATTTTAAAATTAAAAATTAGAATACATCACAAAGTTATATAATTTTTTACAATATCTTATCCCTTTTTGACGAATATTTTTTTTAATATTTGCCTCCTTATTATTTTAAACTGAAAAAAATATTATTTATTGTGTTATTAATGAAATTGTTATCTTTACATAAAAAATGAATATAGAAAATTTCAGAGATTATTGTTTGGCAAAAAAATTTGTGACGGAATCTTTCCCTTTTGACGAAACAACATTAGTGCTGAAAGTTTTGAATAAAATATTTGCTTTGACGGATTTGGAAGAAAGTTTTAAAATTACCCTGAAAGCAAAACCCGAAGATATTATTTTGCTTACCGAAAAATTTGAAACAATCTCCGGAGCTTATCACATGAATAAAAAACATTGGTTGACAATTGAAGTTGACGGCAGCTTACCCGACGAATTTATAAAAAAACGGATTGATGATTCATACAATTCGGTCGTTGCCGGAATGCCTAAAAAACAACAAAAATTAATAAATGCTCAATAATTACATACTTCTGTTAAAAAATTCGCTATTCTTTTTTAAATTTGCAAAGATTAACGAAATAAAAAAATAATAAATTTTTAAAAATGAAACGAGATACTGCAGTTTTTGATTTAATAGAACAAGAATTAAACAGACAAAAAAGAGGTATTGAACTGATTGCATCCGAAAATTTTGTCAGTAAGCAAGTTATGGAAGCAATGGGTTCGCCGTTAACCAATAAATATGCCGAGGGCTATCCCGGAAAACGCTATTACGGCGGCTGTCAAATTGTTGATAAAACCGAACAATTGGCTATTGACAGAGCCAAAGAACTTTTCGGTGCCGAATGGGTAAATGTTCAACCGCATTCCGGAGCTCAGGCAAATGCCGCCGTTATGTTGGCTGTTCTAAAACCGGGTGATACATTTCTCGGATTAAATTTATCGCACGGCGGGCATTTAACACACGGAAGTTTCGTAAACTTTTCGGGTATTTTATATAACGCTGTTTCGTATAATGTTAAAGAAGAAACCGGAACGGTTGATTACGATGAAATGGAAAAATTAGCTGAGGAGCATAAGCCCAAATTAATTGTAGGCGGTGCTTCGGCATATTCTCGCGATTGGGATTATAAACGGATGCGTGAAATTGCCGATAAAGTCGGAGCTTTGTTGATGTTTGATATTTCGCATCCTGCCGGATTAATTGCTGCCGGATTGCTTAAAAATCCTTTGGATTATGCTCATATTATTACAACCACAACTCATAAAACCTTGCGAGGTCCGAGAGGCGGAATGATTATGATGGGAAAAGATTTTGAAAATCCCATGGGCAAAAAAACACCCAAAGGAAAAATTCGTATGATGTCTTCAATTCTTGATTCCGGGGTGTTTCCCGGAACGCAAGGCGGCCCCTTGGAACATATTATTGCCGCAAAAGCCGTTGCTTTCGGTGAAGCATTGACCGATGAGTTTAAAGAATACCAAAAACAAGTATTAAAAAATGCAAAAGCATTGGCAAAAGCATTTACCGACAAGGGATATAAAGTAATTTCCGGAGGAACCGACAATCATTCAATGTTAATTGATTTAAGAACCAAAGTTCCCGATACTTCCGGTAAAATTGTTGAAAAAGCATTGGAAAAAGCAGATATTACATTAAATAAAAATATGGTTCCTTTTGATACGCGTTCACCGTTTCAAACATCGGGGATTCGTGTGGGAACACCCGCCATTACAACCCGGGGCGTAAAAGAAGATTTAATGCCCGTTATAGTCGAAAAAATTGACAACGTAATTCTTGAGCCCGAAAATGAGGAACTTATTGCAAAAGTAAGAAAAGAAGTGAATGAATTAATGAAAGATTTTCCTTTAACGACACATTAAATAATATGGGAAAATTAAAAGTTTGGTCTAAAAAATTAAATAACGAAATTGAATCTCAAAAAAACGATATTTTTAAAAGAGATTATAAGTTCTTTAAAATAGACCGTTTGGAAAGAATAAATGAACGAATCGATGTTTTTTCGGATAATTGTGAAGAGTGTAAAAATTTTAAATACGAACTGGAAGATATTGTTGCAAAATTGCCCGAATATATCAACGGTTCGCCCGGAAAAAGAGCCGAATACGAAAAACGAAACGATAAAATTGTTAAACATTTGAAACAAAAACACGACTTGGTTCCGGAACAATATTATTCTTCTTTGTATTCCTTTGTAGGATTTACGGCAGGAGCATTATTGCTCGGAGGAATTGCATATTTAATTAATCCCGGAACGGTAAAATGGGGATTGTTGGCAGGATTTACCGCCGGTTTGATTGCCGGAAGAGTATTCGGATACCGAAAAGATAAAACAAAAAAAATTAATGATTTAATTTTATAGAGTTCATAAAAACAGAAATATTCAACAAAAACAATAATTATGAAATACTCCTTTTTAACATTTTTAAGCATTTTAATTTTGATGAGTTCTTGTAATCAAAACACCGTAAAACAAAAAAGATTGAAATATCCCGAAACCCGAAAAGATACTGTTGTCGATAATTATTTCGGAACAAAAGTTGCCGACCCGTATCGTTGGCTCGAAGACGACAATTCCGAAGAAACAAAAGCATGGGTCGATTCGCAAAATAAGGTTACTTTCGATTATTTGCATGCCATTCCTTTCAGACAAAAAATTATTGACCGTTTGAAAGAAGTTTTAAATTATGAACGCTATTCGGTACCCTTTAAAAAATCCGGTAAATATTTTTATTTCAAAAATGACGGATTGCAAAACCAAAGTGTTATGTATGTTCAGGATAATTTGGATGCCGAACCGAAAGTTCTTCTCGACCCGAATAAATTGTCCGAAGACGGAACCGTGGCACTTGCCGGCTTGGGAATTTCAAAAAACGGAAAATATTTGGCTTATTCCGTTGCACGAGGCGGCTCCGATTGGAACGAAATTTATGTAAAAGATATCGAAACCGGCGAAATGCTTAACGATAAAATTAATTGGGTAAAATTTTCCGGAATTTCATGGCAGGGAAACGGCTTTTATTACAGTCGCTATCCGGAACCGGGAAAAGATAAAGCACTTACAAAAGCCAACCAATATCAAAAAGTATATTACCACAAAATCGGTACAGCACAGAAAGAAGATAAAATTATTTTTGAAGACAAAGAACATCCGCATCGAATGTTCGGGGCTTCCGTCAGCGACGACGAAAAATTTCTTTTTATCTCCTTTTCGGAAACAACAAGCGGTAATGGTTTGTATTTTAAAGATTTAGAAAATAATTCCGACTTTAAAATGATTGCCGACGGTTTCGATTACGATTATTATGCGGTTGATAATATCGACGGTAAATTTTTAATTATGACCAACGAAAACGCACCGCATTACAAATTAATGTCCTACGATATTGCAACCGGACAGAAAAAAGATATTATTCCCGAAAAAGAAAATGTGTTAAGAAGCGTAAGTATAGGCAGCGATAAATTAGTCGCAAGTTATATGCAGGATGCGAAAAGCAGAGTGTATATTTATGATTTTGACGGTAAAAACGAAACCGAATTGCAGCTTCCGGGTATAGGAACAGCAAGCGGGTTTTCTTCCGAAAAAGGAGACAGTATTGCATTTTATTCATTTACTTCCTATACGGTTCCTTCGGTTATTTTTAAATATAATTTTAATACCGGAAAATCCGAAGTTTATCGTAAACCGAATATAAAAGGAATTGATTTCGATAATTATACTACCGAACAAGTTTTTTATACAAGCAAAGACGGAACAAAAGTACCGATGTTTATTACGCATAAAAAAGATATAAAACTTAACGGAAATAATCCGACACTTTTATATGCTTACGGCGGTTTTAATATCAGCATAACACCCGGTTTCAGCGTTTCTCGTATGATATGGCTCGAAAACGGCGGTGTTTATGCCGTAGCAAATATCAGAGGCGGAGGAGAATACGGACAAGAATGGCATAAAGCAGGGACACTCAAAAATAAACAAAACGTATTTGACGATTTTATTGCCGCTGCCGAATATTTGATTGACAAGAAATATACTTCCTCTAAAAAATTGGTTATAGAAGGCGGTTCAAACGGCGGCTTGTTAATGGGTGCCGTTACCAATCAACGTCCGGATTTGTTTGCCGTTACCTTGGCTCACGTAGGTGTTATGGATATGCTTCGTTATCAGTATTTTACAATCGGTCGAGCTTGGTCTGCCGACTACGGTTTAAGCGAAGATTCAACCATGTTTTCCTATCTTTATAAATATTCACCTTTGCATAATATTAAAAAAGGTGTTGAATATCCCGCCGTTTTGGTGCTTACCGCCGACCACGACGACAGGGTAGTGCCGGCACATTCGTTTAAATACATTGCAACTTTGCAAAATACTTATAAAGGAAACCATCCGGTTATTATCCGAATTGAGAAAAAAGCCGGACACGGAGCCGGAAAACCGATTGCCAAACAAATTGAAGAAACGGCTGATGTTTATTCGTTTGCATTTAAAAATATCGGTATTACTCCCTACGAAAAGGTAAATTGGTAGTTTTTATTTCAGATTTTTGAAATAATTTATGCTGAAAGACCCGATAATTTTTAAATTTGTCGGGTCTTTTTTATTCTTATTTTAATGAATTATAATTTTATTGTCATAGAAGGAAATATCGGTGCCGGAAAAACGTCTTTATCGAAAAAAATTGCCGAAGATTATAATGCAAAACTTATTCCCGAAGAATTTGCCGAAAATCCGTTTTTACCGAAATTTTACAAAAATCCCGAAAAATATTCTTTCCCTTTGGAACTTTCTTTTTTGGCAGACCGTTTTCACCAATTGAATAATCAAATCCGAAACAGAGACCTTTTTAAATCCTTTGTTGTTGCCGATTATTATTTTACAAAATCCTTAATTTTTGCAAAAAATACGTTAACAAATGACGAGTACGGTTTATATCGGCAAATTTTTGATATTATTTATACTTCTCTCCCAAAACCCGATTTATATGTTTATTTGTATCTCGATATTAATAATTTAATAAAAAATATCAAACGTCGAGGCAGAGATTATGAGAAGAATATAAAACCGGAATATTTGGAAAAAATTCAAAACGGATATTTTGAATATATGAAACAACATCAAGACGAATATAAATTTTTGGTAATTGACACTAATAAAATTGATTTTGTAAAAAATAAAGAAGATTATAAAAAAATTACAGAGGTTATTTTCGGAGAAAACTATGAAACAGGAATTAATCGAGTAATTTTATAGGTTAACAGAATAAATTCGAAAAAATATCTGTAAAATTTTCGGTATTAATTTGTTTTTCCTCCGAGAAAATTTTTAATAACATCTGAAAATTCATCAAAAACAGCAGAATTTGCCGCAACAATTTCTCTTCCGAAAATATAATTGTCGTTTTTGTTAAAATCACAAACTTTACCACCGGCTTGTTGCACTATAAAAACTCCGGCAGCCACATCCCACGGGCTTAATCCGAATTCGTAAAATGCTTCCAAACGCCCGCATGCCACATAAACCAAGTCCGTAGCGGCACTTCCCAAACGTCTGATACCGTGAGAATTCTTCATAAAATATTCCAAACTTGCCAAAATCGCTTTGTTTTCCGAAAAATCA
The DNA here is from genome assembly GCA_964500765.1 of uncultured Draconibacterium sp. GTDB lineage: Bacteria > Bacteroidota > Bacteroidia > Bacteroidales > JAADGE01 > JAADGE01. The sequence continues at coordinate 4,433 of CAZCPV010000021.1, read as the reverse complement.
TAATAAGGAAAACCCGTTGCAACCAACGAGTCGGACAGTTTGTCGATTTTTGTTACTTTTATTTCGTTTCCGTTAAGATACGCCGGTGCGTTTTTGCAGGCATAAAAACATTCATCTTTTCCGATTTCATATACAACCCCTGCAACAATTTCGTCATTTTCTTTCAATGCAATACTTACGGCAAAAGGTTCCAAACCGTGAATAAAATTGGTCGTTCCGTCAAGCGGGTCAACAATCCAATTGAAAATTTCTGCTTGTTTGGTTTCGGTACCTTCTTCGGTTATAAATCCGGCTTCGGGAATAAGTTTTTTCAGTGCATCAATAATCAATTTTTCAGCCGTTTTATCAACATACGTAACCAAACTGTTCAACCCTTTGGTTTCAATATTTTCTGCCGTTATTTTGCCTTTTTCTTTACGAATAAAATTTCCCGCAGTTTTTGAAATTTCCGTAACTTTTAAGCAAATTTCATTGTAATCAAGCATTTATTGTTTTTTTATTGACTTGAATTTCAACCGTTTCCGGAGCAGCCGAATTGCCGTATTTTTCAATAATTTTATCTTTTCGTTTAAATAATATTACCGCCATAATAAGTCCGGAAATAACCATTAATGAAGATAAAAGCTCGGCTTGCGTAAATTTGTATCCGAAAACATCGTAAAGATTATTTACGCGTATATGTTCGATTACAAATCGTTCAATTCCGGCGATAATAAAATAAATCGTAAATAATAATCCCGGAATTTTTATTTTTTTTCTTATGCTGTATAAAACGATAAATGCAACGGTCATTAAAATTGTTTCATAAAACGGGGTGGGGAATACCGGTGCCTGCAATACATGACAATTAGCCCAAATTCCGGCTTCTTTACAGCCGGGAATAAGCATACCTTCATTAATAATATTATGCGGATAGTTATATGCCCAAAGCCAATCGGGCAAAAAACTTAACCAATGCGGCGGGGCAAAAGATGCAACGTGCCCGAGTTGATATGCTGCGGCAGGTATGGTTCCCGGGTCGGCAAAAGCTTCGTTATATACGCCCCAACAGCCGTCGCCCGAAACTTGGCAGCCGATTCTGCCGATTGCATAAGCAATGGGCATTACAATTGCCGCCGTATCAGCGAGATGCACAATACTGATATTGTTTTTCTTTGCATACCAAATTACGGCAATGCCGCCTATAATTAATCCGCCTAAAAAAGATAATCCGCTGAAAGTCATTAACGAACCGATAGGGTCGGCTGAAAATCTGTCCCAATTTTCAAGATTATCGGCAATTTTTGCACCGAGCAATCCCACAATGCCGGCAATAACCAAAATATTTCCCGCTAAATCGTGCGGATAAATTTTTCTTATTTCTTTTCTCGGTGTATCAAGTTTTTTCTTGTTTTTGTCTCTCCAAGTAAAAAATCCCGAAATTAATCCGATAACTATTCCTCCGATAATATTTCCTTGTGAAGATAAAATAAAATCTTGCGGGTCGGCAACAAAATCCGAATATCTGAAAACAGCATCAATAAGTTTATAACCGATTAAAAATCCGATAATAAGCGAAAAAATAATTTCTTTTGTCGTTGCCGGTGCTCCTACAATAACTTCTTTATCAGTTGCATAGAACAAGCCCTGCCGTTCTTTACGTTTCATTTCTTTTATCAATAACCATACTCCTACCAAAAAAGCCGTTGCAACAAAAAAACCGTATGATTGTATCGGTAAAGGAATGTTTATACCGAATATTTCTCTTAAAAAATCGCTTATTCGAGGATACATAGTATTATTTTTATGAATGAAACAGATAAACGTTGCGAAAGTATAAAATATTCTTTCTGAATAAAATAATGTGAAAAAATATTAAAAATGCTCTCATACTTGTCGGTTTTACTTTCGTCAACAATAAAGTTTTTTAATTTAAACCGATACGTTTTTTGTATTCTTTAATTTTCAAAAGTTCTTTTTCTTTATTTTTTCCCGCATTATTTTCAATTACAAAATCCATTAATTTTACGAGAGCCGAAGTCATCGAACCGTCTTTTTCCGGATTTTTGTCAAATTTAAGCAATGCTTTTATTCCTTCTATAAAGTCTCTTTCGTATTTATCCATAGTTCGGCTTAAATACAATAATTCCGACCCCACTCTTAAATGAAATTCCTCATTTGTAATACATCCTTCGGGTTCCGGAGCAATCGACATAATTTCTAAAAGATTCATATTAATGGTTTTATTAACATCAACAGAGCGGGCAAGTTTTTCTAAAATAGCAATTTCAATTACGTCAACCTTTCCGTCGCTTGCAATTGCCAATGCTACCGACGAATTGTATAAAAATGTAAAAAGTTGCGGGTTCGAAAGTATAAAATCTCGGTCTTTCGAAAATTTATCGGTTTTTATACGCATTTCCTTAAATGTACTTCTGATAAAATTTATTTGTTCATTTTTGTCCATAACAGTTTTATTTTTCAGTTAAAAATTCATTTCAAAATTATAATTTTTTCGATAAAACTCGAATATTTTTTTATTTAAAGACCGATATAATTATTTTCGCATTTATGAAAAAACAAAATGTCGGGATATGATAACATTCAAATTAAACAATGAAGAAATAAAATATGAAGGTAATGAAAATAAGTCATTGCTTGATTTTATAAGAAAAGATAAAGGTTTAACTTCCGTGAAAGACGGATGTTCCGGGCAAGCTGCCTGCGGTGCTTGTACGGTTGAATTGAACGGTAAAGCCGTACTTTCCTGTGTTACCAAAATGAACAGATTGCAAGATGCCGAAATTTTTACCCCCGAAGGTTTTCCTGAATATGTAAAAGATACAATAGCCAAAGCACTTGTAAATGAGGGCGGTGTACAATGCGGATTTTGTACACCCGGTTTTATAAGTCGAACAAAAGTTTTGTTGCAGGATAACCCGAATCCGACAATCGAAGAAGTGAGAAAGGCAATAAAACCGCATTTGTGCCGATGTACCGGATACAAAAAAATTGAAAAAGGAATTTTAACGGCAGCAAAAGCTCTTAACAATAAAGAAAAAATTGAAATAAGAAAAACTTCCGGAAAAATCGGTGAGCCGGAACCGAAATATCAGGCATACGAAACAGCAATCGGCGAAAGAAAGTTTGTTGACGATATCGTATTAGCCGAAATGTTGTACGGTGCTTTGAAATTCAGCGATTATCCGAAAGCAAAAGTTTTGAAAATTGATATTTCCGAAGTAAAGAACCTTAGCGGTGTACATAAAATATTTACGGCAAAGGATATTCCCGGAGAACATAAAGTCGGCTTAATTATACAAGATTGGTCGGTAATGATTGATGAAGGCGAAACGACGCATTATATCGGCGATGTTATTGCCGGAGTTGTTGCCGAAACAGAAGAAATTGCCCGTAAAGCCGTTGAACTCATAAAAGTTGAATACGAAGTATTAAATCCCGTAACCGATGTTTTTGAGGCAATTGAAGGCGACAGAGTACATCCGGAACGTCCGAATAATTTTGACACCGTACGATTTACCGTAGGTGATGCCGAAGAGGCAATGAAAAAGGCAAAATACATTTCAAAAGGACATTATGAAACTCAACGTATCGAACATGCTTTTTTGGAAAAAGAAGCAGCAATTGCACGTCCCGACGGAAAAGGTGGTGTGGAAATTTTCAGTCAATCACAAGGTGTGTATGAAGACCGAAGACAAGTGGCGATGATACTCGGACTGCCGGAAGGAAAGGTAAGGGTTACGCTTGTTCCCAACGGAGGCGGTTTCGGCGGAAAAGAAGATTTGTCGATACAAGGACATACGGCTTTATTCTCCTATCTTTCGGGTAAACCGGTAAAAATTTCGCTTACACGTGAAGAGTCAATACGCTTACACCCGAAGCGTCATCCTGTTTTTATGGATATTGAAGTAGGGGCGGACGAAAACGGAAAATTACTTGCTTTAAAATTGGAAGCCGTCGGCGATACCGGTGCTTATGCTTCGGTAGGTATGAAAGTGCTTGAACGCGTTGCCGGACACGCAGCCGGCGGATATTTTATTCCCGATGTTAAAATGACGGCAAAAACCGTTTACACAAATAATATTCCGAGCGGTGCCATGCGCGGTTTCGGTGCAAATCAGGTAACTTTTGCTTTAGAATCCTGTATTGACGAAATTTGTGAGCAGGCAGGTTTCGACCGTTGGCAATTTCGTTGGGATAATGCACTTACCGACGGCTTAAAAACTTCAACCGGACAAAAGGTTTACGGTGTAGGTGTTCGGGCATGCCTCGAAGCTCTTAAAAACGATTTTTATAATGCAAAATATGCCGGAATTGCCTGCGGAATTAAAAATTCGGGTGTCGGAAACGGAATGATTGACGAGTCAAAAGTGATTATCGAAATTGTTTCCGAAAATAAAATTGTGATAAAACACGGATGGACGGAAATGGGA
>CAZCPV010000020.1:0-20297 GCA_964500765.1 uncultured Draconibacterium sp. | reverse complement strand
GGGTATGTCCACCATTTAAACCCGAGATGAAATAAGAATCGCAGAGCTACGACGAAAGGAATGGGAACATGAATTGACAATGCCCATTGCCATGAAAATTTTTTGGTTTTTGAACGCCACATTCCGAAAGGAATATTTAAGAAAAAAACGGCTAAACTTGCTAAAAATAAATTCATAACTGAAACAATAATATCTGCAAAAATAAAAAATGCGATTGAAACAACCGCATTTTTTATTAATTTCAAAAACCGATTATTTTATTTCAATTTTTTTCGGTTTTTTAATCACTTCTTCTTTTTTGTTAATGGTGATTGTTAACACACCGTCTTTTGATTTGGCTTCAATTTTGTCTCTGTCGGCAGATTCAGGCAAAGTGAAAGAACGAGAGAAATTATAATAATTATATTCTCTTTTTGTGAAGTTTCCTTTTTCGGTTACGTCTTTTTCTTCTTTTTCTGCCGAGATAGTTAAAACATCATTGTCCAAATCAATTTTAATATCTTCCTTTTTTAAACCGGGTGAAGCTAATTCAATTTTAAAAGCTGAATCGGTTTCAAAAACATTTACCGGCGGTACGGTTAAAGTTCGAGTTTTTATTAACGGATTAATTTCTCCCGTAAAAAAATCGTCTAACCAATCGGGAAAAAACGGTGAACTCGGATTTCTTTTTACTATTGTCATGGCTTTTATATTTTAAGGTTAATAATTAAGTTAATTAATTTTCACCAAAATCATATCAATTTATATGCCGACAGTTATTTTAATGCAAAAAGGACATTTTGCTGCCATAATTTCATGCAAAAGAAAAATATCGCAGCCATAATGACATACTTATCTTCTGAAATACAACATCGCCGAACGAACAATTAAAATAAGCTCCAAAGGAGTTGCCGCAGAATCGAACAATTCGGTAAAAAAGGAATCAATAATTAAAGCAATTAAAATTAAAATTGAAGACAGTAAAAAAAACATTTTAATATACGGTTTGTTTCTTTTATGTAAGAGAAAAGCAGCAATAAAAAACAGCGGCGAAGCCCAAATAATATTTTGATTATCCACAACCGATGAATGGTCGGTGGCAAACCACAAAAATAAAACAGCCAGCCCCGTAAAACCGGCAATAAAAAATACAGTTTTATCTAATATTAAATAATTTTTATTCTTTTTTGTTTCAAATATGGTAATACTTAAAATAAGAATTAATAAAATCCAAAATATACGTTCGGGCGTAAAAGTTAAAGATTCTCTGACATTCTCCGCTGCAGGTGCATAAAGTGTATTTTCCTGAATAACAATTTGTTGCAGTCCCTTATTAGTTTCAATTCGAGTTTTATCGAATATCTTTTTAAGATAATCGGGTAAAAATGCCGCCTCTTTAACCGTAACCGCTTTATCAACCGGACGACCGAGAGCCAAATTAATTCCGAAACGTTCCCAATCTTTTCCTTTTAAATACGGCATTAACATTTCTCGGTATGTTTGTCGGGTACTTGTAATATTTTCCGGTAAGATTAAACTGTCTTTTAACGCATCATTAATTATTTTCAAAACCCTTGTTGAACAATTATCTTTCAAAAAATCATATCGGTAATACATATTTTCCGGTAAGGCATTTATTTCCAAAGCACGAAATACTGCTTTTTTTTGTGTATAAGATAAATTAAGAACTTGTTCCGTAATTGCACGTTTTTCCTGCTTATACGATATTACAAAATAGCGATACGGCGAAACACTTAACATATAATCCAATTTGCCCCTGACAAATTTCATATAAAATCCGGGTGTTTCAAAGTTGAATGTACCGTAATTATAAACTTTATCGATTCTGAGTACGGGGTCTTTAATACGAACGGCAGAGTGCCCGAAAGTTGAATACAATTCGTTTCCGGGGGCACAAGTAATAATGCTTACTTTCGAATACGGACTAAGAGTTTGTCCGGTATTAATCCCCGAAATCAAAAGAGAAACAGCGATGAAAATAAATTGTTTTAATTTTATCATAATGAAATAAATGAGAATAAAATTCCTCCGATTGTCATGTAAATAATCATTCCGAAAATATCGTTTGAGGTTGTGATAAAGGGTCCGGTAGCAATTGCCGGGTCTATTTTAAGTTTATGCAGTGTCAACGGAACAAATGTTCCGAAAAGCGATGCAAAAACAATAACGCTGAATAACGCAATACTGACGGTTATCGTAAGAGCAAAAGAGTCGGAAAAAAAGTAATTATAAGCAAACAAAATTACGGCACAGATTATTCCGTTCATAAAGGCAACCGAAACTTCTTTTAATACTTTTTTGAAAGTGCTTTCCATACTGATTGAGCCGTTTGCAAGTCCCTGAACAACAATAGATGCAGATTGAACTCCCGAATTTCCGCCCATAGCGGCTATCAAAGGCAGAAAAAAAGCCAATGCGGCATGGCTTGCCAATTGAACTTCATATCCGGCTAAGACTTTTGAACCGATGATTTCACCGATTAGTCCGACCAGCAGCCAAGGCAGGCGTGCACGCGTTAATTTCCAAACAGAATCCGAATGTTCTACATCTTCCGAAATACCGGACATCATTTGGTAATCTTTTTCGGCTTCTTCACGCATAACATCCACCAAATCGTCAAATGTTATTCTTCCGAGAAGTCGTCCGATTTCATCAACAACGGGTAAAGCAACAAGATCGTATTTATCGGATAGATTTGCGACATCTTCAGCTTTCATATCTGCTTTTACATAAATTACATCATCATTATAAATGTCTTTTATTTTTGTTCCTTTTGCTGCGAGTAAAAGTTTTGTAAGCGAGATTGTCCCTTTCAGAATTTGGTCGTCATCAACTACATAAACATAATATATATCATCAATTTCATTAACTTGTTTTCTTATTTCGGCAATTGCTTCTTCAACATCGTCGTTTATATTTACGGTTATAATTTCTTTAGCCATTAAACCGCCGGCTGTATCTTCATCGTAAGAAAGCAGGTCAACGATATCACCGGCTTGGTCGATATCTTTTATTTCTTTAAGAACTTCTTCCTGTCTTTTATCCGGCAAATCGGCAATTACATCCGCCGCATCGTCAGAATCCATGTGGTCTAAAAATTGAGATGCAATTACATCGTTCGACAGTACTTTCAAGAATCGACTTCGGTCGTTATCGTCTAATTCTGCAAGAACATCTGCTGCTTTTTCTCTGTCTTCTATTAATGAGTATAAATATTTTGCTTGTTCGATATTTAAACTGTCATAAAGTTCGGCAATATCGGCAGCTCTCATTTCCGCCATAATTTCAGCAGCTTTTTTGTCATCTTTTTTATCGATAATTTCAATTAAATTATCCAAAAAGTCGCGTGTAAGTTCAAAATGCATAGCAGATATTTTTTAGAATTTATAAAAATAAATAAGTCTCTTATCTTCTCAACAAAACCATGGTTGCACCGTATCCGTATTCCTTAAACGAAGCGTCCTGAAATTGATATTGCTTATATTTATGCTGTAATTCGTTTCTTATTTTCAATTTTAAACTCCCCGTTCCTACTCCGTGAATAAATACAATGCGTTTATACCCTTCTTTTATTGCCGATGCCATTTCTTTATGAAAAACATCTAATTGATACTGTAATTTACCGTAATCGGACATACCGGTTTCATCGTCAAGTAATTCATGAATATGCAAATCTACTTCCTTTATAAGTTTCGGTTCTTTCTTTTTGAATTCTTTCGGCTTGTTCAGTTTTTTATTTACAATTTCTTTTTGATTAATAATTTTATTCAAATCTTTATTTTTTAAGTCTTCTGCAACTTGCTGCATAAAATTACTTTCGTAAACGGGTAAAACCAAAGCCGGTTCGTCAAAAAAATCATTTTCTTTATAAGTTCCTTGTTTAAAAAGCTTTACAGTTCTGAAATTTATTTCTTTATGAACAGGTTTTATAATGTCAAATTCTTTTTTATCGAAAAAAAGTAATTGTATAATAATTTCGGTATTATCCGGAAGCATATTGATTTCCGAAATATGTATTTTTTCTTTCAGATTCGGTTCCAAAATTCCGGTTATTCCTTTATATTTTTTTATTGCTTTAAAAGCATAGTTATAATAAAGAAAATAGTTACTGTCATTTATCAAATAAACTGATGAATCAGAATCTGCCGGTCGATTTTGATTTTCGGGAACAAATGCCAGATATACATTCACTTCATCTCTGTCCGTATAAATCGGTTCTTCTTCAAATGTATTTTTTTCGGCTTCAATTTCAGGTTTAGTCGTTGTTGTTTGATATTCGGATGATGAATAATCGGGCATCAATTCTTCAATTAATACCGGAATTTCAAATCCTGTATCATTCAATACTTTTACTGTTTGGCTGTCAATTAAGTCCGTAACTACTCCGCCGCCTGTATCATTCAGAAATTTTACTTTATCTCCTACTTTTATCTTCATAATGTTTATTTTTTTGCAAAAATACGTTTTTTTAGTTCATTACAATAAAAAAGCAGTCCTTAACGAACTGCTCTTTTTTAAAACTATTCAGAAAAACTTAATTATTGAATTATAATTTTTGAAACAACGGGATTTTTATCATAATAAATATGGACAAAATAAATTCCTTTTGACACATTTAATAATTTAATCTCATTGTTGCCTCTATTTAAATTTGATTTTTCAAAAATTACTTTACCGGATAAATCCGTAACTTTTAAAACAACATCGGAAAAATCATTGTTAAATCGAACCGTGAACGTTCCGTTACTCGGATTCGGATATATATTTATTCCGTAATTTGTAAGTGAATTAATACTTGAAGCAACATCTAAAGTTGCGGCATCGGAAGTTACTTCATCAGAACATTGATTTGAAACCGTAACCGTATAAGAGCCGGCATCACTGACAGCAACAGGATTAATCGTAAGAGCAGAAGAAGAGCTTCCGTTTATATTTCCGCCGTCGGATAAATCATTTCCGTCCTTTTGCCATTGGTAATTTAAATTATTTCCTGTTGCAGTTACACTGAAAGAAACATTATCGCCGGCTGTTGCACTTACATTTTGCGGTTGTGCCGTAATAACCGGAGCTTCATAAAATGAAAGGACAGCAGCATCAGACGTTACGGGGCTTCCGCAATCGGCAGTTACAACACAAGTATAACTTCCTAAATCAGATGAAGCTGCACCGGTTACCGTATAGCTCGAAGATGTTGCACCTGAAATATCCGAACCGTCTTTTTGCCATTGATACATAATATTGGTTCCGGTAACGGAAATATTAAACGTTACATCATTACCTGCACAAGTTTCAACACTTTGCGGTTGAGAAACAATTACGGGCGTATAGCAAGTGTAAGCAATTGCCGTTGCAGCAGGTTTTAAATAACATACATCGGTATTATAATATTCATAAGCCGCAATATGATATTCGGATGAAATGTTTAATCCGGTAATATTAACAGATGTTCCCGTTCCGTTATAAACAACAAAATTACCTGTTCCAATTTCGTCTCCGCTTCCAAAAGCAGCATCGGCATTATAAACATTTCCGCTTTGGGGATTTTCGTCAACAGCTGCACCTTCATGGACTAAAACAATAACAGCATCGCCGTCGCCTCTGGTCCAAGAAATTGTAATATCATTTTCATTTTGAACACTTTGTCCTAAGCCGGATACTTGAACAGAGGGTGCATTACAAGCCGGAGTTCCGTCTATTGAAATATCATCAATTGCTACTCCGTAGCCGTATTGTCCGGTTGCTTCAAATGCCACATAATAAGTACTGCTTAAATTCGGCAATACAACAGTTTCTTGTGTCCATGCAGAAATATCATTCGTATAGGTTTGCAATAAAGTCCAAGACCCGCCTGAAGTTGTTTTATAATAAACTCGCAGTTCATCTTGATCTCCTGACCAATTTGCCTGTGTATGCCAAAAAGTTAAAGTTGCATCGGCAAGAACCGACATATCCATTGCCGGAGTTACTAATTTGCTGACATCCGAAGTATAGGAACCGACATAAAACAATGCGTTAAAACTACCGCCGTGAGCCGCTGCAGGATGTCCGCTGTGTCCACCGGTTGCATAAGTCCAAGCAGTTCCTTCATAAGACCAACAATTAGGCAGGGCTCCGCCCTCAAAATCTTCCGTGAACGGAAATGAAGTAATAATACCGCAAAGAGTTGTTGCATCAGCTGTAACTCCGGGCGAATAAGAAGTTCCTCCGAGATTTGACCATACTTTATAAAAATATTGCGTTGAAGAATTTAAGCCGCTGTGGCTGAAAGAAGTTGAATTTCCGTAAGACAATACAGTTCCTCCTCCGGGAATTGCATCACCTGCATTATAAGTTGTTCCGTCAACAGGGGTTCCGAATGTTCCGTCGGCAGACCATGCAACAAGCACATTGTCATTTGAAGCATTTAATGTCCAATTCAAATCAATTTGTGAAGTTGAAACAGCATTTGCTGCAAAATTAACAGGGTCACCGGTTAAGGTTGAACCTATTGCCAAAATACCGTTCGTATATGTATTATCCGACTGATAAGACCATCCTTTATAATAATAGGTTGTTGCAGGACTTAATCCTGTATGACTGTAAGTTGTAGGAGTTGTTCCGTATGCAAGAACAATACCGCCTCCGGGAATTGCATCTCCGGGATTGTATGTAGTTCCGTCAACCGGAGTACCGAATGTTCCGTCGGCAGACCACGCAATTAATGCAGGGTCGCCTGCAGGGTTTAAGTCCCAAGATAAATCAATCTGCGTTGTGCTTACACCTTGTGCCGTAAAATTATTCGGATCATCGGGTTCTGATATACGGAAAGAATAAACCTGAGTTCCGGCATTGCCACCGGCTTTCATATATTCTCCGGTATGCCAGAAAGTATAACCGTCGGGGTCTAAACTTGTTTGAGCATAATCGCCGTCTCTGTTTGTACCGGTTTGAGAACCTGCACCGGCCATAGCTACAACTTCTGCAATAGGTAAAGTACCGAGTTGGTCGGAAGCATGTCTTCCGGCATAAGCCAAGCTCATATATTTATCTGTAGAATTTGCGGTGGCATAGCACAAAGCAATGTCTCCGGCATTATTCATGGCAATACTGCTCATCCAATAATAATCAGTTCCGGGAGCATAAATCCCTTGTTGGTAAATTGACCAAGTTCCTGTTCCGCTGTCTTGTCTTAATTCACACCAAAAAATACCTCTTTGGGTACTGCTTACCTTAACAGCCCAACTTAAAACAACCGAATTATACGAACCCCAATTTTTCCATTGTGCTCTGTACATAAGTGCACCTCCTATTCCGTCAAGTTTTTGGGAAGTACCCGGTTGAGAAATATCATTCCACCCCGAATCATAAGAACCGTCAAAAGACGCCGTAGGCAATGATCCTGCTGAAGTAACTGTCATTGAGGGAGTACCGCTCCAATTTACAGATGCATTATAAATATTAACGGCATCAATATTACCGCCGCCCCAACCATCATCAGAATATGAGAAAATAGGACAAGGTGTTCCTGCTCCGGGCATAATTCCGTCAGAAGCATCAGCAGGAAGAGGAACAAAAAATCCGCTTTGAGGAGGAGTAAAAGATTTATAAACGGCTTCTGCTGTTCCGTCGCCCGCAAGCATTTTTGTCCTGTTAAAAGCAAAAATCTTTTGAGCATAATTTGCCGTCATATAATAACCGTCTTGCCAAGCCGAAAATTTAAGATAATCCGGAAAATCGGGAGATGAAAAAGTATATGTGTACCAAGCTCCCGTAGGATCACCTGTCTGTGATATTGCTATATACATTTTATTTCCTGTTTCTCCGAACTGGCTCATAAACCATCTGCCTGCATCTTTATCGTAAAGGACAATGGGGTCTCCGGAATTTTCCGTATTAGGAGGAGACCATAAATCTCCGAATGTTCCTGTTAGTTGCACATTTCCGGATTTATCCCAAATTCGGTATGTCGTAGCATTAATCATTTGAATATAATAATTCGGTCCTGCAGCACCGGAAGGGTCATAGGGTCTAAAACTTACACTCGGAGCTTGCCCCGCCCAATTCTGAATAGGAGCTTTACCGGCAGTTTTCCCAAAACTTTTTTGGACTATTGACGGATCGTTTCCGTATTTGGCACCGTCTTTCTCAACGGTGTAAATAAATTTTTGAACAGGTTTGTTTTCCCTGTCGGGATATTCGGTAAACGAATAAGTTTTGTTTTCAACCATCGGATGTTCGGCAACTATTTCACGTAAAGGTTTAGTTACATTAAATTCCGAACAATGAATAACATGAGTTTCTTTTTCCCATTGAATTTTCATCATATTACCGGTTCCGTTTTTTTGTGAAAAACCGTTATTAAACAACAAAAATAAGAAACTGAAAAGTAAAATCGTTTTTCTCATAATTAATTAAATTAAAATGAATAAATACAAATATAAAAAAATATTTTCAGACAAAAATATCTTCTTATTTCAAAGATAATATAAGTCGGTAAAGGTTGCATAAAATAAAATCAAATTTTCTTATTATTTTTTAATTTTATCTTTGTCGAAATTTTTCAGATGAATGTAACAAACTTAAATATCGAAGATTATAATTATATTTTACAAAATGAAAGAATTGCAAAATATCCGTTAAAAAATCGCGATAATTCTAAATTACTGATTTATGATTCGGGGAAAATTAATCAACAGTATTTTTATAATTTACCCGAAATTCTTACAAAAAATGATTTACTTGTTTTTAATACGGCAAAAGTTATTCAGGCACGTTTACTTTTCCGGAAAAAGACAGGAGCAAAAATTGAGATTTTTTGTTTAGAGCCGTATGAACCGGCTGATTATGAACAAGTTTTTCAGGAAACTGAAAATTGTAAATGGAAATGTGTTGTAGGAAACTCTAAAAAATGGAAAACAGGGAATTTATTTTCCGAATTTTCGATAAATAACAAAAATATTCGTTTAACAGCAAAGAGAATTGATATTAAAGAGAATTATCAAATAATTGAATTTATTTGGGATAATCCAACCGTCAGTTTTGCGGAAATACTTGAAAATACCGGAAAAACACCTATTCCTCCGTATCTTAAAAGAGCATCGGAAGAAAGCGATAAAAACCGCTATCAAACCGTATATTCAAAGCAAAAAGGGTCGGTTGCCGCCCCCACGGCAGGACTTCACTTTACAAAAGAACTTATTTCAAAACTTGATAAAAAAGGGATTGAAAGAGCAGAATTAATTTTACATGTCGGTGCAGGCACATTTAAACCCGTAAAAAGCAAATATATTTCGGAACACGAAATGCATACGGAACATTTCAGAATAAATAAAAGTCTTATTGAACAGTTAATTAAAAACGAAAATATCACAGCCGTAGGAACAACAAGCGTAAGAACTTTGGAAAGTTTATATTGGCTCGGTATAAAGTTGTTCGAAAATTTCAGTTTAAAAAAATTTCACATTTCGCAATGGGAAGTTTATGAATTACCGGACATTCTGAAACCGAAAGATTCGTTGAGTTTACTTCTGAAATATATGAATGACAATAATATTTCCTACATTGAAGCAACGACACAAATAATGATTGTTCCGGGCTACAAATTCAAGATTGTTAAAAAATTAATTACAAATTTTCATCAGCCGAAAAGTACACTTTTATTATTAATAGCAGCTTTTATCGGTGAAAAGTGGAAAAATGTTTACGAATATGCTTTAAAAAACAATTTCAGATTTTTGAGTTACGGCGACAGTTCAATCCTGATTCCGTAATTTTTTAATATCTTTGTAATTTAAACAAAAATTGAGAAAGTATTGAGAAAATTTACCGTAAAATTATTAGGATCTACCGAAGAATTCTCTCTAAGTCACAGAATCAGCAATGCTGCGCTTATTGTAGGTGTTTTATTGGGCATACAGGCATCTGTATCAAATTACCTGTTGAACCTTCCGCCCGTTACCATCTATGCCACTCTGTTTATGGTAGTAGTACTATTGGTATTGTATTATTTTTCAAGAATTAAAAAGACTTTTTATTTCTCTGCAGTTACGGCAATTTTAATTAATATATTTTTATATACTCCGGTAATGTGGATTTCCAACGGCGGCTCATCCGGGGGATTTCAATATTATTTATTTATTTGGGCTACATTTATAATTGCAACTATACGAAAAAAATCTTTAATCATCTTTTTAATAAGTTCAACGGTTATTGTTTTTCTTGCATTATTATATTATGAATATCATTTCCCCGACAGAATTATCGGTTATCCGTCCAAAGCTGATAAATACGCCGATTTAATCGTCGGTTTTATCTTTGTTTTTTTCGCTGTTATCGTAATGTTTTATACTTATACCGTTCAATATGATAAAACGAATTTAGAACTGTCTTTAAAAAACAGCGAATTGAAAAAACAAAATATTAAATTAAAAAATCATCAAAAAAAAATAGAATCGCAAAGGAAAATTCTTGAAATACAGAATATGCACATAAAAGACAGTATCAATTATGCACAAAAAATTCAAAAAGCTGTTTTTCCTTCTATAGAAGTTTTAAAACGAAATACAAAAGATTCCTTTTTATTGTACCTTCCGAAAGAAAAAATAGGCGGAGATTTTTATTATTACACAAAAATAAAAGACTGCTTTATTGCAGTTATTGCAGACAGCACGGGACACGGTGTTCCCGGCGGCTTTATGTCTATGTTGGGAATCACTATTCTGGAAGAAATTATTAAACGAAAGAACATTTTAGATGCTGCCGAAATATTAAATAAATTCAGAGAAGAGATAATTATTTCGCTTGACCAAGAAAATATACGTTCGACTACAAATGACGGTTTTGATGTCGCCATTTGTATTTTTAATCCCGAAAAAAAACGAATAAACTATGCGGGAGCTAATTTGCCATTGCTGTTAATGAGAAACAAAGAAATAATTTCGTATGCACCCGACAATATGCCGGTAGGTACATATATTACAATGAAATCGTTCAAAAATAATTATATTGAGATTCAGGAAAATGATATTGTATATTTATATACCGACGGAATAACTGACCAATTCGGCGGGGTAAAAAATCAAAAATTTTCATTTCATCGACTGAAAAGAGTTCTTACGAATAATGCTGACGAACCGCTTTTTATTCAAAAAGAACAATTGAAAAAAACATTCAGAAATTGGAAAGGAAAACAAAAAAGGACTGATGATGCACTTATTACGGGATTTAAATTAATTTAAGGATACTTTTAAAAATATGCCGGCATTAAAATACCGGCATATAATTTATCGAAAAAATCCAAAATAAGATTTTATTTAACAATTAATTCAGACATTAAAATCTCTCCCGCAATATTAATTCTCACAAAGTAAATACCTTTAGCAAATGAATTTAATTGCAACATTTGCTTATCTGATGTATTTATTTTTTCGGAATATAAAATTTTTCCCGCAAGATCAGATATCAAAATATTTGCTGTTTCGTTTCGTTTCTTAAAATCAATATAAAATGTACCGTTTGAAGGATTTGGATAAATTGCAATAAAATTACTGTTCTTGTTCTTTACAATACTCGAAACATCATCTATTTTTATATCATCTATACAAATTCCCAGTGCACCTCTCGCATTTCCTTTAAAACCTATTTCATAATAATTTGACAAATTAGGAAGATTAATTGTTTCCTTTGTCCAATCATCTATTGAATAATTATAAAAAGCTAATTCATGCCAACTGTCATCAACATTATTTTTATATACAACACTTAATTCATCTTGAGACGAAAAAAGTTGCTTTTGTGTATGCCAAAATGTTAAAGTTGCTTTATCTGTATTTTCGAAATTCATAAGAGGGAGAATCATTATTGTTTCATTATCTTCTGTATCGTTATCTTTCAAAACCGCATTAAAAACTCCGGAAAAAGCATGCGATGGGTCTCCGGAACTGCTTCCGTTTTGAAATTTCCAATTTAAGCTATCTCCTGAAATAAATTCTTGTGTAATACAATAATTATTTGAATTTACAATTTCAAAATTTTCAAAAAATGGAAACTCAAATATCATTCCGCATTGTGTCACCTCATTTGCTATAATTCCGGCAGAATAATTAGTTTCAGAATTCATATTTGACCAAAGTTTATAATGATATATCTTATCAGCAGATAATCCCGAATGCAAAAATGTTGTAAGGTTACCGTAATAGAGAATTGTTCCGCCTCCGGATAAATTATCTCCGGGAGAATAAATTACTCCGTCTGCAGGAACTCCGAATATTCCGTCAGGAGACCAAGCCAGTAAAACATTATCTGAATTATCATTTAAATTCCATGTCAAATTAATATCGGATACACTTGTTGCAGATGCAACTAAATTTGTCGGCGGACCGTCAACGATAATTCCGGTAACAACAATTGAAAAATCTTGAACATTATCAGTTATTACACCGGTATGATTAACTTTTATTGAATATATATGCCCTGCAATCGGATTATTAATTACAATTTTCTCTACATTGTCAACATGATTTTCACCTGTTACAGCCGCTGCGGAAGGATTATTTCTGTCAAGTTTATACGGATAAAAGGTAAGGTTTCCGTTGTCTGTAACTTTTATATCTATATCATTTACTAACATTGGTGTTAACGGATCTAATTGAGGAGAAACAGGTGTTCCCGGCAAATCCGTCCATACAATTGTAACAATTAATTTACTGTTACCTTTAGCTTTTATATCAAAATTCATTTCTGTTCCGATGTAAGTTTCTTCAGAAATAATTGAATTTATATTTCTTTTCGTAATTACATCAGCAGCTTTGCGAGTATTCATCAGCCCCCAACCAAACATATAATCCGGTCCGGGATCCTGCCCGCATTCATCAGCTGTATTTATTACCAATGCTTTTAAAGTTGCCGATTTCATATAATAACCGTGTGTTCGATAAAAATGTTCTTGTAACAACAATAAAGAACCGGCTACATTCGGAGAAGACATGGAAGTTCCGCTCATTATTCCGTAATCTGAATTATTCCCGTCTAAAGTTGAAAATAAGTTATAACCGTTCCCGCATATATCAGGTTTTATTCGTCCGTCATCTGCCGGTCCCCAACTGCTGAAACTCGTCATAATAACATCATCGGGATTTCCGGTATATCCTTCAGGTAAATCTCTGACAGCACCGATAGTAAGTATATTTTTAGCATTGCCTTTCCATCCGATACAATCATAACCGTCATCACCTCCGTCAGGAGGATAAGGAGATTGACCTTGTCCCTCTCCTCTGTCATTTCCGGCAGATTTACATATAATATAGTAGGGAGCATTAAAAGCAATTTGATCAATAGTTTTACAATTGTATCCGTAAAATCCAAAATGATAATCTTCGTCCGTACTTATGGAAGTATTCCCATACCATTGCCAAGAAGAACCATTAAATGCCCATCCGGAAATATAACCGTAAGAATGATTAGATATCAGCAAGCCGTTTGCTGCTGCTGCTGCCATTTCGCTATCATCAAAATTCCAATCGTATGCATCTAAATTTGCTTTATATGCCATTCCTTTTGCATTAGCTTGAATCCCCGCAGCAATTAATGTTCCTGCAACATGGGTAGAATGTTCACTTGTCGAACTTGCTCCGTCTTTTTGAGTTATTCTTGAATTTTCATTAAATACAAACTCTTGATGTGTTGATAAAACAGCATCTCCGTCCCATTCGCCGACAGTCATACTTTCACCGCTAAGGTTAAGTCCGGAAGTTCCGTATTCCTGTACCTCATCAGTCGAAGTAGTTGAAGCAGCATTCTTATTATTCAAAGAATACCATTTTAAATACCCGTCATGACTAACCCCTTGTAACTCAATAATTTTATTACCTTTATCATCAAAAAAAACAAACGGAATATTATTTTTCCAAGCGATATTCATAGCTTTTGTTCTTTCAAGACTCATGTTTTTCTTTAATTGACCGGATAAGGTACGCAAATAAGAACTATTTGTCTTGGAAATAATTTTTTCTGATTTTTTATCTGATTGGGAAAAGGAAAATAAATTACATAAAAGTACAGTTGAAAAGATAAGAATTTTTTTCATTATTCGTAATATTTAATTATTTCTTCAAAGAAAAAAAAATTAAATAAAATTTTTAGTGACTCAAGTTACAAAAGGAGATTATAATAAAATTCAATTCCGTTTATGTTCTTAATTTATTCTGAACATAAAAACTATTCTTCTGTTTTCGAAAAAATAACCTTTAAATAATTTTGATTAAGAATATCTAAAATAAAACTATCTTTGAGAATATTATTTTTCCCTTTATGAATATTAAATTCTTTTTTCTTAAATTTAAATCGTATCAAACTGTCATTCTCATAGATATAAAAAACCACCGTATCAGAAATATTTTCAGTTTCTTTTATCGAATCATTAGCCGCAAGAGTATCTTTAAAATTAAAGATTCTGCCTTCGGTTATTTCATCTTGATGAAGATAAACGTATCTTGCAGCCGCAATAATTAATACAACAAAAACAATTTTTGCAAAAGGTGTAAATTTCAGTCTGCGTTTCATAAATCATTAATCTTCAAGTGTTTTTTCCAAATCGGCTAACCCTTTTTCTTCTTTTTTAATTTTCAGCAAATCCTCTTCTTTCGGTTCGCCGAATAAAAACGAAGAGCCCTCTTTTTCAAATTTTTCTAATATTTCAAGTCCTTCTTGCTCGTAAATTCCGTTTTGCAAATCAATACTGTCGATAAAACTGCCCGAAATCTCGATAAAACGTTCCATTTCACCGATTTTATTATGAATATCTTCAACAACGGTTTCGGTTGCCATATCAAAAATCAAACGTTTATCCGGATCGCCCTGAATAATCGACATTGCACGTTTCATCGCCGAATGACTTGTTCTTATTGCTTTCAATTCTTGTTTTCGCATACGCACGTCGTTTTCGGTATCTTGTATCAAATAGCCGGAATTAACATGAATTTTATTCAAAACCTTGTATAAAACCAACATTTTATCCAATAATTTTTGATAACGTTCGTTAGTTTCTTTCAATCTTCCGTATTGGCGTGTATTTATGGTAATCAATTCATTTTTACCTTGTTTTTTTGCTTGTTCCGCCAGTTTAATACTGTGCTCCATTTCCCGTCTGTTTTTCAGGATAATGGTTTTAAGTTGCGAAATTTGCCCTTTCAATTGCGTAATATGCGTATTCATTTTTCGCATATTTTTTTTCAGGTATTCAACATAATTCTCCAAAATTTTAATCGGGTCGATTTGAACAAACAAACCGGTAATCCGGCGCATAAAGCTTTTATACATATACCAAATTAAATTCCTTACGCGTTTATCAAAAATCATATACAACAAAGCCAAAACAACCGCTCCCAAAGCAATTGTGCTTATTGTTCCTTTCAATAAACTTGTAATAAAATTAAAAATCGGTACATGATATACTGCAACAACGGCTGCACCGGCAATTAAAAAGAATGCCCCTACTTTTCCTTCGGGTCTTCTCCAAAATAATTTTTTCTTTACGGAAGGTAATTGATTGTTCATATTTTACGTTTTTATCTTATTGCAAATATAATTAAAATTCCGAATGCAGACAGAATAAATAAAATTTCCGATTAAAATATTACGGTTTAAGTCCCCAAAGTATCATTTTTTTATACTTTTACGTATTCGATTTTAAATTAAAATTAATGAAAACAACTATAAAACAAATACTGTTGCTTCTAATGTTTTGCGGACTGTTTTTCTCATTTAACTTTTCTGCACAAGCACAAGTAAAAAGAAGCCCGATGAAAACACGCATACTTTTCATTTTCGATGAATCGTACAGTATGACGGGAAACTGGAAAACAGGCAGAAAAATTGATATAGCCAAAAAATTGTTGATTAAAATGGTTGACAGTTTAAAAAATATCGACAATCTTGAAATGGCATTACGAATGTACGGCAACCGAAGCAAAATGCCGCCGCAGGATTGCAACGACACACATTTGGAAGTTCCTTTCGGAAAAAGCAATGCAGAACAAATAAAGCGAAAATTGGAAATTACCGTTCCGAAAGGAACAACACCCATTGCACGCTCATTGGAAGAAGCCGGCGATGATTTTCCGCCTTGTTACAATTGTCGGAATATCATTATTTTAATAACCGACGGAAAAGAAGAATGCAAAGGCGATCCTTGTAAAATTGCTGTTATGCTGCAAAATAAAGGAATAACCATTAAACCTTTTATTATCGGTATCGGTTTAGATGTTGAATTTACCGATGCTTTTAAATGTATCGGTGATTTTTATAATGCAAGTAATGAAGAACAATTTTCAAAAATAATGAAAAAAGTTGTCCGAAAATCGCTTTACGGAACTTCTGCCGAAGTTGATTTATTGGATATTACCGGAAAACCGAACGAAACAAACGTAAATATCACCCTTTTTAATCAAAAAACAGGCATACTTTTTAAAAATTTTATTCATACCTTAAATTACAAAGGAAATCCGGATACTATCGTTATTCCGTCAAGCATTACATACAAAATGATTGTTCACACCATTCCGCCGGTTGTAAAAAACAATATCACAATTAAAGAAGGTGTTCATAATAAGATAATTGCTAAAACACCGCAAGGCAAATTAAATATTATCCAAGAAAACGGTTTGGAACTGAAAGGTACGAAATGTATTGTAAGAAAACACGGAAGCATGCAAACACTTCATGTGCAAAATATGTTTGAACCCGTAAAATATCTTATCGGTACATACGATTTGGAAATTTTAACCAAACCCCGTACCTATTATAAAAATATCAAAATAAAACAAAGTCGAACAACATCCGTAAAAATTATACAGCCCGGATTGGCAAATATTTACCTTCCGTCGAAAGGATACGGCGGAATTTACAAAGTTGAAAAAAACAATGTAAAATTAATCGAAAATTTAAATCAAATAACACTGAAAAGCATATACTTGCAACCGGGACACTATATTGCCGTTTACAGACCGGCAGACATTAAAATGACCTCAATGTCGAAAGAACGCCATTTTATCATAAAATCAGGTCGTTCGGTAAATGTAAGTTTAAGATAAATTTCAGAAATTAATGCTTGAAAAATATGACAAAAAATATTAAAATTCTGCTTTTAATTTTGTTTACGACAGTTGTTGCCGGCGGATTAATTTATTTTTTTAAACCGGAAAATACAAATCTTACATCCGAATTATTTACCGTAAAAGATACTTCCGATATTGCGAAAATAATTATTACGCAAGACTCTTCAAAAGTAGTTTTAGACCGAAACAATCCGACAAAAACATGGATTATCGACAACAAATATCCGGCAAACAAAAAAGCAATAAAAAAACTGTATCAAACGCTTACGGAAACAAAAATAAGCAAACCGGTTTTAATTTCCCGAACCGATTCAATCACAAAAAATCTGTTAAGTAAAGGCAGAAAAATTGAAATTTACGATTTTAAAAACAAACTGAAAAAACAACTTATCGCAGGAAAAAATTCCGATTCTATTAACGGAACATATATGCTTAATATACTGAATAACAAACCGTTTATCGTTAATATTCCGGGACTTGAAAACAATCTTAATTACCGCTATAACAGCAATGCAATTTACTGGTTGAAACCGGAAATTTTTTCTTATCGCCCGAACGAAATAAAAGAAATAACACTTAACTATCCAGGCGATTCCGCAAAATCATTTAAACTGACAATTTTTAAAGATACGGCAAAGCTCATCGGATTATCCGACAATTTACCGGTTAAGCAGCTTAATTTGAACAAAGTCGGCAGCTATTTAAGCTATTTTATGAACATAAAATTTGCTTCCGAAACAAACAATACCGAAAAGTTAAAAAATATGCTTTTAACCGAAATACCTTTTGCCGAAATTACGCTTACGGATATTTATAAAAACACAAAAAACGTAAAATTGTATAAAATTCCGGATAAAAACGAAGCAGGCAAATACAATTTGAACCAATTACATGCAATTATAAACAACGAAGACGTTGTAATTGTAAAATATGTCGATTTTGATTTAATTTTAAAAGATATTAATTACTTTGTAAACTGAAAAATTCCTGAACCATGATAAAATCAATGACCGGATACGGCAAAAAATCCGCAACATTCAACAACAAAAAAATCAGTGTCGAAATTAAATCTTTAAACAGCAAAAATTTAAACCTGCAAATAAAAATTCCCGAACTGTACAACAGTAAAGAATTGGAAATAAGAAACTTACTTTCAAAGGAATTAAAAGGCGGAAAAATAAGTTTTACCCTTATCATTGACAGTCACGAAAGCAAAAATTTAAATTTAGATAAAGAAAAAATCACGTTTTATTATAAAGAGTTAAAAAAAATTGCCGAAGAAAACAATTTAAATCCCGAAAACGAACAACTTTTACAAGCCGTTTTAAAATTACCGGATGCAATAAAAAGCCAAGACGAAGAAGAAAATCCGGAAGAATGGAAAAAAATAAGAATTTTAATTGAAGAAACAATCGAAGAAATTCAAAAATTCAGAATACAGGAAGGTATTGCTTCACAGGAAGATATGATTGAAAATATCAATAATATTGTTTCACTTATTCCGGAAATCGAAAAATACGAAAACGAACGTATCGAAACCGTAAAAGAACGGTTACATTCCAAATTAAACGAATATCTTGACGGAAACAAACAAAACGAAGACCGTTTTGAGCAGGAAATAATCTATTTCTTAGATAAATTCGACATAAACGAAGAAAAAATACGCCTGCAAAATCATTGTCAATATTTTTTAGAAACCATGAAAAAAAACGATGCCATAGGCAACAAACTCGGTTTTATAGCACAAGAAATAGGCAGAGAAATAAATACACTCGGCTCAAAAGCCAATCATGCCGAAATTCAAAAAATTGTCGTAAACATGAAAGACCGTCTCGGAAAAATAAAAGAACAAAGCTTAAATATTTTATAAACCCGTCAAATACAAACGAACTTTCAACTTTATAAACTTTTAACTTTCAACTTTATAAACTTTCAACTTCTTTAACATGAAACCGAAATACCTTATTCTATTATTAATATTATTCGTTTCTTCCTGCCTTACGCAAAAGCCGCAAGGTACAAAAACAAGTGCATCCGGATACAATCCCACAAGTTTTGTTTTGCACCCGCAATTCAAACTTTTTCATATATCAAATTCATACTCAAAACTTTACATAAAACTTTTTACCAACGAACTGCGTTTCAGCAGTGCCAATACCGAAAGAATAAACCAAGCAATTATAAAAATAAAATACGTAATTAAACCTTCCGTAAAAAACAATACCGTTTTAGACAGTGCCCAAACGACCCTTAAAATTAAAAAAACCGAAAATCAAACAAGTATCGTCAGTTTTTTCAAACTTAAAAATATAAACAGAGAACATTACATCATCGAAATCAGCATGGCAGATATGTATGCCAACAAAAAAAGTCATTCATACATAAGAGTAAATAATTCCGGCGACGATAACGAGCAATATTACATGAGCTTTAAAGCCGAAAATCACAAACCGATTTTTACCGAATATTTCCGGCTGAGCGACTCGCTTATTATCATGCACAAAAATACGCTTATAAAACAAATGCAAATTAAACATTTTCCAAACCGCTTTCACGAAGCCGTAAAACCCTCCGAAACCCAAGAAGTTAATTCAATTCAAATGAAAGCCGACACAAGCCGGACAGAAAAAGCAACACTCGGAAAAATTTCTTTTAAAGTAAATAAAAGAGGAATATACATAATAAAAGCCGACACATTGAAAAACAAAGGCATGTTAAAAGTCAATTTCAGCAATACCTATCCTTTACTTACAAAATCCTTTGAATTAATTCAGGCAACAAAATATCTTCTTTCCGATAAGGAATATCAAAACATGATGCAATCCGACAATAAAAAATTAAGCATCGACAATTTCTGGCTGCAAGCCGCAAAAAATAAAGAACGTGCCCGCGAAATTCTGAAAATATGGTATAACAGAGCAATTTACGCCAATTATTATTTTACCTCCTATAAAGAAGGATGGAAAACCGATCGCGGAATGATATACATGGTGTACGGTCCGCCCGATGACATAAAAAACTTTGACGATGCCGAAAAATGGGTATATATAAATACAAAAGAAGACAAAAAATTGGAATTTATTTTTGTAATACCGCAACAAGCAATTTCAAAAAACGATTTTATCCTTTTAAGAGACGCAAAATACATAACATCATGGAATCGTGCCGTTAAATCATGGCGTTCGGGATTTGTGTATCATTATTAAA
>CAZCPV010000019.1:19639-20373 GCA_964500765.1 uncultured Draconibacterium sp. | reverse complement strand
GCCGATCCTTATTCTTACGATACCGTCAGCTGATTACACGTAATCAGGTTTCTTCCCGTACAAAAGCAGTTTACAATCCATAGGACCGTCATCCTGCACGCGGCATGGCTGGTTCAGAGTTGCCTCCATTGACCAATATTCCTCACTGCTGCCTCCCGTAGGAGTCTGGTCCGTGTCTCAGTACCAGTGTGGGGGACCATCCTTTAAGACCCCCTAAGCATCATAGCCAATATGGTGAGCCGTTACCTCACCATCAAACTAATGCTACGCATGCCCATCCGTAACCGTTGGAACTTTAAGATCAAAGAGATGCCTCTATGAAATATTATTGAGCATTAATCCGAATTTCTCCGGGCTATTCTCAAGTTACGGGTAGGTTGCATACGCGTTACTCACCCGTGCGCCGGTCGTCGCCTGGTGCAAGCACCATCGTTACCCCTCGACTTGCATGTGTTAAGCCTGCCGCTAGCGTTCATCCTGAGCCAGGATCAAACTCTTCGTTGTAAAAAAAATTTAAATTTGTTAGCTCAAGATTTATTCTGTTAAGTAATTGACAAGTTTCTTGTATTTACCTTAACCTTTCATTATTTTCAAAGAACTTTATTCTGTATTTTAAAAAGGATTGCAAAGATAAAAACTATTATTATGATTGCAAAACTTTTTTCAACTTTTTTAAAACTTTTTTTCTTTCTGCTCTTATCTTTTTTGTGCTCGTTTCAAAAGCGGATGCAAAG
>CAZCPV010000019.1:0-19539 GCA_964500765.1 uncultured Draconibacterium sp. | reverse complement strand
AAATAACTTTAATTTAATCTGCAAAACTTTTTTCAACTTTTTTAAAACTTTTTTTTCTTTCTGCTCTTATCTTTTTTGTGCTCGTTTCAAAAGCGGATGCAAAGGAAATAACTTTAATTTAATCTGCAAAACTTTTTTCAACTTTTTTAAAACTTTTTTTCTTTCTGCTCTTAACTCTTTTCTGTGCCTTTTTTCAAAAGCGGATGCAAATGAAGTAACTTTAAATTTAACTGCCAAATGTTTTATTGAATTTTTATCAACTATTTTAGACAATAGATATAACTACTTCTGTATAAACGTTCTATCAAATATAAAATTTAATTTTTCTCAAACCCGAAAGTCTATACATAAAATACTGTTAAACATTGTATTACTATTATATTAGAGAAACTGATTTTAATTTAACAGTCTGTTTATTAGGGTCGTGATACGATGACTTGCAGGTTTTAGTATTTCACTCCAAAGAACCGATTTCTTTTTCAACTTCATGTAAAATTTCACACGATTTTACAAGTTCTTTCATCGTTGTGTGGTCTTTGTACAGCGGTCTGTCAATTTCGAGAAATTCAACGTGTTTTCGGATAATTTCTTTGGCTTTTGTTACGCCTTTTCCGAACTTATATTCTCTAAAATCCAGTGCCTGTGCCGCCGCCATCATTTCAATACCGAGAATTCCGTATGCATTGTCTAATATTTGGAAATTTTTAATCGCCGTATTCATACCCATTGAGACAAAATCTTCCTGGTCGGCTGCAGCCGGAATTGAAAGGATACTTGCCGGTGCCGATAAAATACGTTGTTCGGTAATTTGCATATCGGCGGTATATTGACTGAGCATCAATCCTGAAAACATTCCTGCTCCTTTTGTTAAAAATGCCGGGAGTCCCGCACTTAAAGCCGGATTGTTTAATCTGTTCATTCGTCTTTCGGAAATAACGGAAACCATTGTTATTGCCATACCTGCCATATCCATAGGCAGAGAAACGGGTGTTCCCTGAAAATTAGCTCCGGAAAGTTGCTTATTTTCTTCCGGAAAGAAAATCGGGTTATCTCCTACTCCGTTCAATTCAATTTCGACTTGCGAACGAGCATAAGCCAAAGCATCGTGTGCTGCACCGATAACTTGCGGCGTAGAACGCATAGAATAAGCATCCTGCACTTTATGTGCTATTTTTTCTTCTTTTAAATCGCCGCCGGTTACCAATTTATTAATAGCATTTGCACTTCTCACAGCTCCTTTAAAGCCCCTTACTTCATGCAATTTTGCGGTATAAGGTCCCATATTTGCTTTCAATGCTTCCAATGACATTGCAGCAGCAATTTCTGCTTGTTTGAGCCAATTGTTTGCATCATAAAGAAATATGGCACTCATTGCCGTCAGCACGTTTGAGCCGTTGATGGTTCCGAGCCCGTCGCGAGCTTTTAATCCGGGAATTTTTATTCCGGCTTTGTCCATTGCCTCTTTTCCTTCGAGAAGTTCACCTTTATAGTATGCCTGACCTTCGCCCATTAAAAGTAATGCAATTTGAGACATGGGAGCCAAATCGCCGGAAGCTCCTACCGAACCTTTTTGGCAAACATAAGGCGTTACGCCTTTATTGAGCATTTCAACCAATGTTAAGGTAATTTCGGGACGAATTCCGGAATTTCCGTGAGCATGCACATTTATTCTTCCGAGCATTGCTCCGCGAACATATTCCAAAGGCATAGGGTCGCCAATGCCGGCTGAATGATTGTAAATCAGATATTTCTGAAAATCTTCTACTTGGTCGTCGGTTAAAACGGTTTCGGAAAATTCGCCTATACCGGTATTTACACCGTACATTATTTCGTGTGCTTCAATTTTTTTCTCCAACATTGCTCTGCAAGTTTTTATTCTTTGCAATGCATCCGGATGAAGTTCAACTTTTTCGTTATTTCGGGCAACGTTTACAACATCTTCGATTGTTAAGCCCGCACCTTTTATTATATATGTCATTTTGAATTATGAGTTATAAGTTATGAATTATAAATTATGAGTTATGAATTATGAGTTGCATTTGTTTACTTGAATTTAAGAATTCTTAATCAAGGGTAACGGACATTCCCGGATTTGCTTTTATATCTGAAAATACATTTAAACATTCTTTTTATTGTTTGATTTAATATTATTCGATTGAGATTTTGCGATTAATCTTCCTTCGGAAGTATATATCCTGCATTCTGTATTAATAATATTTTTGCCTTTACGGATTATTTCGGCTTCCGCAATAACTTTTTCCCCGAGCTTTGCGGAACTTAAAAAATCGGTATATAAATTTACACTCGGATAAAAATCAGGCATTTCCAACGTTGCAATTGTTGCTCCCGTTATTTCGTCCGAGATTAATGTAATCATTCCGCCGTGAAGCATGCCTGCGGGATTGGTCATTTCCGGTCGTACCGTAAATTCGGCTTTTAACTTTCCCTCCTCAACTTCAAGTAATACGGGCTTAAGCCACATTCCTGCCGGTGAAGGCGATTGTGTAATTTCTTTTCCTATTTGATTTTTAAAAAATTCTACGGTTTTATTCATTTTTACTGTTTCAAGTTTTGCAAAAATAATAAATTTAGGATATTAAAATAATAAATAGTAATTGAATTAAGCAGCTGACAATATCATAGAATCTTAAAAATATCGACACTTAATATTTAAATTTCACACAAATATCACAGAAAAATATGCTATTTTATGCTTATTTTTTATAATTAAACTAAATACATAAATTCAGATTAACTGTCTTTATCTCTGTTTAGGTAAAATTCCGAAACTGAGATATAAGGTTATTTATTAAACAAAAGCTGCCCGTAAAACAGGCAGTTTAAATAGTAAAACACAGCAAAATTTATTTTTTTTCTTTATCAAATTGTTCTTTTGTCGTAACGGAAATCGGTTTTTTATTTATTTTTAAAAGATAAGCATTAAGGGGGCGTACATATTTTTCTTTTAATGTTTTTATTTCATTTTCCGCCTCCGAAATTTCTTTTTCCAAATCATTTAAACGATTTATTTGCGAATCCGTCGGTTTTCCGTCATAAAATAAAATAAATCCGTAAAGTTCTCCGAGTTTTTCACGAATTTGCTCCTCGCCCGTGATATTCCCTTTCTTAGTGGCAACCAATCGTTTATGTAATGTCTCGGATTCATTTATGAGAATGGCTGTTTTTTTAGCATACTTTCTGTTTAACTCCGGTTTAATTTTTTTCGATTGATCGCGCATATCCGTAAGTTGTTTATCCAAAAAAGCTAATTTTTCGAGCAGATTATACGCTTTCATTAAATTTTCCAATCGAATTTTTCTGTCGGCATCCGAATGTTTTGAATTCGGGTCGAGTTTTATTTCAATTTCCGAATTAAATTTCTTCTTACCTTTTACAAGAACGACTTTATATTTTCCGGGCGGAACGGTAGGTCCTTGCATGGCAAAACCGACTATTTGCGGAGATGCCGGCACCTTAGGCGGTTTCATTCTTACAAACCAAGACACTTTATTGATACCTTTGCGTTTACCGGCAGGTAATTCAGCCATAAGTTTATTATCTTCATCATAAATTTTGATATACATATCGCCGAAAATATGACGTTTTTTAAGATAATACGTAATAATTGCCGCATCCGGCGGGTTGCTTCCGACATATTCATCGTCTCCGCTGAAACTGCCTCCGCGTTGTGAAGTTTTAATAAGATACGGTTTTGTTTTCAAGAAATAAACATCCGAATCGAGCACTTTTGCAGAAAGCTGCCTTAAAGGTTCTATATCGTCAATAATCAGGATACCTCTTCCGTGCGTAGCAACAATCAAATCATTTTCGCGCGGATGTATGACAATATCTTTTACGGAAACTTTCGGGAAATTTGATTTAAATCGTGCCCAATTTTTACCGTTATCAATTGAAGTATATAAGCCGAATTCGGTTCCGAGAAACAGCAAATCCGGATTTACGAAATCTTGTTTTATGATATTGCAATAAATCGGGATATTATTTGATATCGCAGCCCATGTTTTGCCGAAATCTTCGGTTTTAAAAACATAGGCATTCATATCATCGGCTTGATGACCGTCGAAAGTTGCATAGCAAACACCTTTTTTAAAATTTCCGGGTTCGACATAAGAGCACCAAGTTTTTTCCGGTAAACCGGGAATATTTTTCGTAACATTTATCCAGGTTTTTCCGCCGTCGGTTGTTACTTGTATATTTCCGTCGTCGGTTCCCGCCCAAATAATATTTTTATCGACAGGCGATTCGTTAATCGTAACAATGGTACAATTATTTTCCGCCGTTGAATTATCCAACGTTAAGCCGCCGGTTGTTGCTTGTTGCTGACGAGATTTGTCATTGGTGGTTAAATCGGGAGAAATACGTTTCCAAGTATCGCCTCTGTTTTCGGAAATATACAGATATTGTGCACCCACATACATTCGTTTACCGTCGTTACTGAAAATTAAAGGTGCATTCCAATTAAAACGCAGTTCATCGGTTGTATTATCTTTATACGGCTTTATGGATTTAAATTCGCCTGTTGAAATATCCGCACGGGCATATTGTCCTCCCTGCCATTGCCAATATACGATATTTTTATCAAATCTGTCGGGATAGGCATAAAACCCGTCACCGAAACCGACTTTTTTCCAATCGCAATTGGTAATTCCGCCGGCACTTTCCGAAGGACCGTACCACGAATTATTATCCTGCAAACCGCCGTACACGTTATAAGGTGTTTGCATATCGGCACTGACATGATAAAATTGAGATACCGGCAAATTTCGGAACATTGACCATGAGCTTCCGCCGTCGCGTGAAACAAATACGCCGCCGTCGGTTCCGATATACAATAATTTATTGTTTTTTGTTCCGACATACAAAGCATGAATATCCGGATGAATGGCTCCGCCTTCTACGGCAGTTCCCCGGAAATGTTTTCCGCCGTCGTCGCTGACGGAAATATTAAAACCGGGCTTATAAACTCTGTTTTTTTTAATCGGGTCGGCAACAATATTTCCGAAATAAAACGGTCGTTCGTTAACAACTCGTGTTTTATTAACTTTTTCCCATGTTTTTCCCTCATCTTTTGAACGATACAAAGCTGTTTCTTTTGCTTCAATAAGGGCATAAACAGACGAATCGGCGGGAGAAATGCTTAATGCAATTCTGCCTTTTTCGCCTTTCGGAAGGTCTTTTTTCAATTCTGTCCAAGTTTTTCCGGCATCGGTTGATTTATACAGTCCGCTGCCTTTTCCTCCGGAATTAAAATAATATGCCGAACGGCGAAATTGCCACATTCCGGCATAAAGGATATTCGGATTAAAAGGGTCAATCACAATATCGCTGCATCCGGTATTCTCGTCAACATACAAAACTTTTTGCCAGGTTTTACCGCCGTCGGAGGTTTTATATAAGCCGCGTTCTTTGTTCGGTCCCCACAAATGCCCCAAAGCCGCAACATAAACGATATCGGAATTATTCGGGTCGATGACGATTCTCACAATTCGCTCCGTATTTTTTAATCCGAGAAATTGCCATGTTTCGCCGCCGTCCGCGGTTTTAAAAACACCGTTTCCTACGGAAGTTGTATTCCGTGTCCACGGTTCGCCGGTACCTATCCACACGATTTCGGGATTTTTTTGATTGACACGAACGGCACCGATACATTGTGTATATTTGTCAAAAATCGGTTTAAAGGTAATACCGCCGTTTTTTGTTTTCCAAACACCGCCGCCGGCAGTTCCGACATATAGAATATTCGGATTTTTATTTACGGCATCCAGAGATGTTATTCTGCCGCTCATTGTTGCGGGACCGATTTGTCTTGCTCGAATTGCTCCGAACGTATTATTGTCAACTTTAATTTTGGTTTGTGCAATTATTCCGTTTAAAGAAAACAGAAAAATACACATTGTTACTATGATTGATTTTTTCATCTGTTTAAAAGAGTTAAAAGTTTGAAAAGTTTATATAGTTGAATGTTTATAAAGTTTGTAAAGTTAAAAGTACGTCGGTAACTTAATGCAATTCAAAATCCGCAAGTTCATAATAAAACAATGACAGCTATCGTATCACAGTTTTTATATAAATGAAATTGATTTTAATTTAACTTTCTGTTTATCAATAAAGTGATACGATGACTTACGGATTTAGGGTGCAATTTAAGAGGATACAATCTTCGTTCTTGCATAAAAAATTTATTTTTCGCCTTTTTCTTCTTTTTCGGGGCGTTTAAAAAGAGCATCTTCAACGGGAACATTCAGTTTTACGCTGTCAACCGAAACTTGATTTACGGTTTTTCCTTTCATTTTTGTTTCCATACTGAAAGGGAAAATTATACCGTCAACATCTTTATAGTTGCTTTGATAACTTTCAAATTCCATTTCGGTTCCTCGAATATTTTTCTTTGCTTTAATTTTTAATATTACAAAATTATCGGCATCTATATATATATAACTGACATCACCTTCTTTTACTTCGCTTGTGTCATTTTCATTTTTTTGGGGTTTTTCAACCATTTTTAATTTATATACTTCGGTACCTTCCATATCTTCCTTTCCGAGTAATTCCAAACTTTGAACTTTATCTTTCCAATGCCACAATTTTCCGGTAAAATCTGCCTGTTCTTTCATTTGTTTAAGTTCGTCGGGACCCATATCCTGCGGTTCGTCGGTTCCCATCATCGGCATAATCATCCAGCCGTCTTTTCCGTCAAAAGCACGTATCATTTTGCTGCCTTGAATTTCGGCTTCCGTTCTGATTTTTCCGCCTTGCGTAATTAGCTGATTAAAAGGAAATTCCATACCTCTCATCATAATTTTACCGTAAATTTGAACCGAATTAAGTTTACTGAGTTTTTCCGTTCCCACGGTTTCAAAATGCTTTGCCAGAATTTCATCCAAAGTTAAATCCTGAGCTGTTCCGGTGAGGACAAATACGAATAAAAATGCAACCGTAAGTTTTAATAATTTTTTCATGTTTTTCGTTTTATAATTTGAATAAATATTTGAATGCTCAAATTTAGAAAATAAAAATCAGTGTTCCTAAAACATTCATGCCTAAAAATGAGTTGTTTGTCAGTAAGTTAAAAAAGATCTTATGATTGGTTTTAAAATTTTACCTTTTGTAAGTGTCATCATGTGCGAGCCGCCTTTTACGACATAAGTAACATTTTTGATGTTTCTTAAAGGAATTGTATGGTCTTTATCGCCGTGAATATGAATTATTTTTGTATCATTAATTTCTCTGTTCCAGTTAATTATCATATTTACGGAACGTTTCATAAATAATTTGTTTTTATTTTTCAACATTGATTTACAGGTTGCTCGTTCTTTTTTGCTGTCGGGTTCGACAATTATTTGTGCAAACGGAGCCGCAAATTTCAAAAAACCGCCTCCGAATATTTTATTTATCGGAAATTTTTTCATAAAACGGTATCGAAAAGGCAGTTCATTTCGATTTTCGGCACTTGAAATAATGATTGTTTCTTCGGGATTTAAAAATTCCGACAACTCAACAGCCAACATCCCGCCGAGCGAAACACCGATAATCGAATATCTTCCGGAAGTATCAATTTGTTCGGCTAATTTATGTGCATAGGATTTCATTGTTTCATTCTTTTCCGGAATAGTATAATGAATATGAACGGTATCAAAATCGTTGAACTTAAAATATTTATAAATTCGATAATCAGAACCTTGTCCCGGAATTAAATAAATTTTCTTTCGATTTTGAGCAAAAGAAAAACTGTGTATTAACAGCATAAAAAGTAAAAAGTTATAAATTTTATAATTCATTTTCATTTTTCCGAACCATAAAATTATTACTTTTACGCTATTATTAAAATAATTTCATCTAAAAAAATTACCATGAAACGTTTTCTGATTTCCGTTTTTCTGACAAGCATTTTTATTTTGTCATTTTTTATCGTACATTCACAAGAACTTACGATATTGCATACCAACGACATGCACTCGAAACTTACCGGCTACGGACCTGAAATTGCATACAGCCCGGAAGTTACGAATAACGATAATACCTTGGGCGGATTTGCTCGTTTGGCAACACTTTTTAAAACAGAAAAGGCAAAGAAACCGAATACAACCCTAATTCTTGATGCCGGCGATTTTTTAATGGGCAGTTTGTTTCATGTTGCCGAAGAAAAAACCGGATTTCAGCTTCATTTAATGAAAGAAATGGGCTATGATTACATTACACTCGGAAATCATGAATTTGATTTCGGTCCCGAAACATTGGCAAATATTTTGAATAAAGCCGAGCAAAAAGGCGGTTACCCCGATATTGTTTGTTCAAATATTATTTTCGACAAAACATCAAAAGCCGATGATAAACTTGAAAAAATTTATGCCGACGGTAAAATAAAACCTTTCAATATCATCAATAAAAACGGTTTAAAAATAGCCGTATTCGGGCTTATGGGAATTGATGCTTCCGAAGTGGCTCCGGCAAAAAAGCCCGTTACATTTGAGAAACCCGAAGAAGCTGCAGAAAAAATTGTCAAAATGCTGAAAAGCAAGTATCACCCTGATTTAATTATCTGCTTGTCGCACAGCGGAGTATATCCGACCGCAGACGGAAAATCTTATTACGGCGAAGACACAGAATTGGCAAAAGAAGTTCCGGATATTGATATAATCATCAGCGGACATACGCATGTTGAAACACCAAAACCCATTAAAATCGGAAAAACCTATATTGTTCAAACCGGAAGTTATATTCATAATCTCGGAAAAATAAATTTAAAAGTTAAAAACGAAAAAATTACGAAATTTGATTTTCATTTGATTCCCGTTGACGACAAAATTAAAGGTGATGAAACGGTTCACGGTAAAATTGAGTTACAAAAAGCTTTTATCGACAAAATTTTATCAAAAATCGACTTATCTTATGATACAAAAATCGGAAAAGCAAATTTTGATTTAGTAAGGGATTATCGAAATTTAAAAGGCAGCAACTTGGGACCTTTTGTTGCCGATGCCGATAAATATTATTTGAAAGAAAAAGGGATTGACTGTGATTTCAGCATGGTTGCCTCCGGCACCGTACGCGAAAATCTGCTGAAAGGCATACAAACCGTTCCGGATGCATTCAGAGTGATGTCGCTCGGAAAAGGTTATGACGACCTGCCCGGTTATCCGTTGGCAAAAATTTATATTACGGCAAAAGAAGTAAAAAAACTGTCGGAAATTATTGTTATGTCCAGACCGAAAGGCGGAGACGGATATTTATACACTTCGGGGATAAAAATTTATGTAAATCCGAAAAAAATGATGCTGCGAAAAGTTCAAAAAATAGAACTGAACG
The DNA here is from genome assembly GCA_964500765.1 of uncultured Draconibacterium sp. Lineage (GTDB taxonomy): Bacteria > Bacteroidota > Bacteroidia > Bacteroidales > JAADGE01 > JAADGE01. Next base: position 10,212 of record CAZCPV010000019.1, on the reverse strand, counting down.
GAAAAGAGCTTGATTTTTCAAAAAAGAACAAAAAATTATACAGCATTGCGGCAGATACTTATCTTTTAAGTTTTATCGGACGAATAAAGAAGATGAGCCACGGATTGGTTACGGTAATTCCGAAAGACAAAAACGGGAATCCGATTGCCGACATGAAAAATCAATTGATTGACATCAATCCGGATAAATCCGGCATTCAGGAAGCCAAAGAATGGGTTGCTTTAATTGAATTTATGAGAAGTTTTAAAAAAGGAAATGACGGTTTGTCCGTTATTCCGGACAGCTATAAAAAAGGCGATGAGAGTTTGGTTGAAATGAAAAAATAAAAAAAGAAACAGCCGATCGGCTGTTTCTTTTTCGTTTATTATTACTATTTTTTTAACACAAAAGCAGCCCAAGCAAAAGCAGCTCCGGGGATTCCTTTATATTTTTCTTTCAATTGGTTTTGAGCTTTTTTAAAAGCAGAACGAATTTCCATACCCGAGAACCAATTTTCATAAAAGTCTGCCATCAATTCTTTTGTTGCCTCATCGGGAACTTCCCAGAGTGAAAAAAGCAAATAATCGACACCCGCCATTTTAAAAGAACGCTGTAATCCGTAAACGCCTTCGTTCCCTTTTACGTCGCCCAAGCCGGTTTGGCAGGCAGATAATACGACCAATTTTGTATTGAAAAAATTAAGATTCGATATTTCGGAAGCCGTCAAAACACCGTCTTCCGTTCCGGCAGGAACCGTTTCGCCCTGAAATGCCCGATTGCCTCCCGCCAGTATAAATCCCGAACGTAAAAGCGGGTCTTCGGAAAATACAAATTGTACATCCGGATTAATTATATTTTTTACCGCTTCACTTTCTTCGTTATTCCCGAAATAAAAACCGTGCGTTGATATATGTAAAATCGAAGGAGCATCTTTTTCCAATGCTTTAAATTGCTCTTCGGTTCCGTCTTTTCCTTGATAAAATATTACCGGAATATGTTTTTCCTTTATAAAAGATTGTATTTCATTAACTTCCTCCAAACTTCCGGGCAAATAATTCCATACAACATTTCTGGTAATGCTGTCGATACTTTCGCTGTCAGGTAATTTTTCAGATGTTTTTTTTACCTTTCCGGAATCCGGCGATTTAAACTTTTCAGAATTTTTTTTCATTTCCTCCGGCGACAATTCATATTTTAATCCGCCGAACAAAACCGAGTTTTTAATATCTTTCGGATATAAACCGACGGAATTAACAACTTCCGAAGTGCTTACGGTACAAATAATTTTATATTTATCGGAAATTAAAGTCGAAGTATCCGAGGGCAAAGCATCAAAAGAAATTTTATTAAGCAATCCCGAAGGGGAAATGTAAATATTTTCCGTATTTTTCAAAAACGGTTCTACGGGTTGCCATATCATTTTATATAATTCTTGTGCTTTTTTCGATTTCGGGTCATACAATTTTTTTATATACCGGTATTCATTATCCCCCGGATTACGATATAATTTTTTTTGCAAATCTTTTTCTTCAAATAAAAATACGATTTTCGGAAATTCATACTCTTTTTTCAAAATTAAAGCATAATATCGAATACCTTTTATTTCGTTTTTATTTGTATGATATTTAAAATCAATAAATTCAATTGCTGCATCATTATCTTTAAGATTTTTTACAATATCTTGTCGAGAAATTTTTCTTAACTTAAGAAACTGTTTATATTTTTTAAATTTCCGGTTTAATTCTTTTTCAAGATTGTTTTCTTTTTCCTCATATTCTTTTAAATCAGTACGTCTTTTAGTTTTCGGTAATGAATATTGTGCTGAAATAATTTTTGCCGTTTTAATCATCTCATTAAAATTATTTAAAAGTGCTGTATCCTTACTTTGAACTGCGGCTTTTCGTATTGCCGTTACGGATTTCAATAATTTTCCTTTTAAATTTAAAGCATCGTCATACAATATTCCGGCAAGTTCTTTATCCTTTTGTGCTCTGTCGGCAAAAAACGACATACAAATATCCGTATTTTCGGTTATATAAGAATTTATGTACCGCTCCCGTTCTTTTTCGCTCATAAAATTTGCACTTTCGGCGGCAAGATTATTCAAAATTTGATTGGCTTTAAGATAAAAAGGTTTTGCTATTTTGTATTTGCCCTCGGCATCATACAGCAAAGCAAGGTTAATATTGCTCAACATATAATTATAATGTCTTTCGCCGTATATATCGAAAAAAATCTTCTCGGCTTCCTTATACAGCGGCTCGGCTTTTGCATATTCTCCCGACCAATAAAAAACAGCAGCCGCATTGTTGCAAGCTGTCGCATAAGCAGCACTTGATTTTCCCGAAATATCAGCGGTTATATCCTTAACTTCCGTAAAAAGAATTTTTGCTTTGTTAAAAGCCCCTTTTTCGGCATTTAAACTTGCGATATTGTTCAATACCGTTACATAATCACTACTGTTTTTACCGTATAAATTTTCATAAATTGCTGCGGCTTTACTAAAATAAATTTCGGATTTTTCATATTCTTTTTTTGTCAAATACAACTGTCCCAAATTATTACAAACAGATGCATACCTCGGATTATTCTTTTCCGACTGTTTTTTTAATATTATTTCCGTTTCTGTCAACAACTGTTCCGACTTCTCATAATTCCCTAATTTAGAATATAATACGCCAAGATTATTACAAGGAATTGCATAATTTTCGTTATCTTTACCGAACAATTTTTCATTGATACGCTTTGCTTCAAGAAACAATTTTTCGGCTTTATCATAATCTCCTTTATCCTCATATAACAAAGCCAAATTATCGCATACAACGGCATAATCGGGATGTTGCTTTCCGTATTTTTCGGCATATATATTTTTTGCTTCCGTAAAAAATGCTTCCGCCTCATTAAATTTTCCGTTTTTTCTGTATAAAGAAGCTAAATTATTACAAACCCGTGCATATTTTCGACTTTTTTTTCCGTATAATTGTGCGTAACCGGTTTTTGCTTTCAATTCGTATTTTTCCGATTCGGAAAAGTTATCTTCTGTTTCGGCAATTTTTGCAAGAGAAATACAGCTTTCGGCATATTCAACACGGCTGAATTTATGAAAATTCTCATAGATATTGCAAGTTCGCAAATAATACTGCTTTGCTTTTGCAAAATCCGATATTCCCTCATAACTTTTTGCCGTATAAAACAAAATTCGACTGTAATAAACGGTATCAAATTTTCCGTAATTTGTTTCAATATAAGGAATTGCACGTTCAAAGTCGGAAATGGCTTCTTTGTATTTTCCGGCTTTGTACAATTGCATTGTTTTGTTCAAATCTTGAGCAAAAGCAAAATTTATCGTTGCAAATAAGAAGAAAATTGAAAATTTAAAATATTTCATCCGGTTGCTTTAAGGTATTACATAATTAATATATACACAAATTTAAAAAAAAACGATAAAAAATTGCTTAATATCAAAAGAATTAACAATTTTATGCAACTAAACATATCATTATTTATCCGATTTTTATTCTTATCAATATTAAAAAAATGAAAAAAATAAATTATTTAATTTTATTAATTACAATTTTTTCTTTATTCTTTTTAAAATCCTTTTCGCAAAATGATATTCCGAAAAAATATCATTTAACGCATGAAATGAGTCCTGCAGAGCAGGAATTAATGAAAACATATTCTCAATCGAGAAGTTTTTCCGAAACTGCACCGCCCACCGGAGAAATAAGAAATATTGCCGAATGGGAACCGATGGAAAGCGTTATTATAGCATACGACGGCGGTTTCGGAATACCGGTAAGCAGCATTGCAGAAATGTCGGAAGTATGTGATATAACTACCATTGTTTCAGGTTCTTCCGAAGAAAATAGCGTTCGCAATATTTATTCTTCAAACGGTGTTGATTTAAACCGCTGTAATTTTATGTATCAAGACCCCGATTCGTGGTGGACACGAGATTACAGTCCTTGGTTTATAGCAATTGACAACAGCAATGTAGCCATAATTAATTTTCCGTATAACAGACCTCGCCCGAATGACGACGATGTTCCGATTTTAACGGCAAACAATTTGGGAATAGACCTTTACGGAATGAATGTTACGCATACCGGCGGAAATTATATGTGCGACGGATACGGAACAGCTGTTTCCACCGATTTGGTTTGGGATGAAAATTCAAGTCTTACACATGCCGAAATAAACACAAAAATGCAGGATTATCTCGGCATACAAAATTATCACGTAACAGCCGACCCGCTCGACGATTATATAAAACATGTTGATTGCTGGGGCAAATTTTTGGATGTTGATAAAATTTTAATTACGCAGGTTCCGGCTACCGACTACCGCTATAACGATTATGAAGCCATTGCGACATATTTTTCAAATCAAAATTGTGCATGGGGCTATCCTTACGAAGTTATTCGCGTTCAAGCAGCCGACCATGATGATTATGATGTAAATCCGTATTCAAACTCATTAATTTTAAACGGAAAAGTTTTTGTTCCGCAAACAGGTTCTGAACTCGATGATGATGCAATAGCGACATATACGGCAGCAATGCCCGGTTATGAAATCATCCCTGTTTTTTCTTCCGGATGGTATAATACCGATGCTTTGCATTGCCGAACACACGGTATTGCCGACAGAGAAATGCTGTACATCAATCATTTTCCGTTACACGGCGATTTGGCTTTTCAATCACAATATACGATAGAAGCAGCTGTTACTTCATACGGCGGAAGCCCTGTTTCTTCCGGTTTTCCGAAGCTGTTTTACCGACAAAACGGAAGTAATTGGCAAGAAACAATTATGACACATACAAGCGGAATAACTTATTCGGCATCAATTTCAGCTTCAGGCGGTTCGAATACGGTTGAATATTATATTTATGCCGAAAATGACAACGAAAAAACAAGAACTTATCCTTATGCGGGAAGTGCCGACCCGTTTGAATTTACATATACAGGAGGAAATGTTTTAACTGTAGAAAATCAGGAAATTTGCTTAGGAAATTCAACCGGAAATATTACACTTACAAATTATACCGGAACAATTACTGATTGGGAAAAACGATTAAACGGAGGGAATTGGTCTTCATTAGGCATAACTTCCGAAACTTATTCCGAAATTCCTTTAAATGCCGGAATTTGGGATTACCGAGTTATTATTGACGGAAACATTTATTCTTCTGTTGCAAGCATTACCGTGAATGAACTTCCTGTTGCGGGAACGGCATCTTCAACTACAAACGAAATTTGCGAGGGTGAAAATTTTGAATTAAGTTTAAACGGATACACAGGAAATCTGCTTTGGCAAATTTCTGCCGACGGCACAACCTGGTACACGATTGAAAACGGAGAAACATCCCCTTATACAATCAACGGATTAAACCAAAATGCCTATTTCAGGGCAAAAGTTTTTAACGGTGCTTGCGATACCGTATTTTCAAATTCTGTTTTTATTACCGTAAATCCTGCAGCCCAAGGCGGAACGATTTCTGCCGATAACAGCCAAATTTGCACGGCCGAAACCGTCGATTTGACATTAAACGGATATACAGGAAATATACAGTGGCAAATATCGGATAACGGAAGCAATTGGAATGATATTTCCGGCGCAAATTCAGAAACCTACACAAGTGATGCACTGACAAACAATACATTTTTCAGAGCAAATGTTTCGTTGGGTTCCTGCCCCGATGCTCAATCGAACGAAATTGAAATTTCCGTATTCAACAACCCTGTTTCAGAATTTTCGTATTCAGCGAATAATCAAACAATAACGTTCAGCAACAACTCGCAAAACGCAGTAAGCTATATATGGAATTTCGGCGACGGCAATTCCTCATCCGAAGAAAATCCCGTTCATATCTATTCGACAGGCGGCAATTATACGGTTTCGTTAACCGCATCAAACGGGGTTTGCAATGATTCTGTTTATTCTGAAAATATTGACGTATCGTATGTCGGAATCACCGAAATAAACAAAAAAATTACAATTACGCCGAATCCGAACAAGGGCATATTCAGTATAAATTTAAATTCGGTTCCGGCTTTTGTTTCGGTTTATGACCTTAACGGAAAAAAAATATACGGCAAATTTGTTAATACAAGCCAAAAAACATTTAATTTATCTTTTTTACACACAGGAATTTATATTATTAAAATAAAAAGTAAAGAAAAAGAATATTATAATAAATTGATTATTGAGTAGATTTTTTTCAGTAAGACGAAAGGAAAAAAACTTAACTGTTTATTTTCCGATTAGAAAACAATACTTCAAAAATCTAAAATTGTTACTCTTTGTTAGATTTTCAAACTTTTTGAATACATATATTATTGATAATTAATGTAATATCAAATTTTCACTTAATTGATATAAAAGCAAGAATAGTATTGAAATATTTCAATCTTAAAAATCTAAAAGAAGTTTTAGAATACCGCTAATTGCAAAATGACTTATCAAACAGCATACCGAAAAGGGCAAGTTATACTTCCGTTTAAAAACATTAACCCTCTAATATATACTAACTTATAATTTACAGGGCAGTTGTTCTGAAATTACATGATTCTCAACAAAACTTAACAGATTGCAATCCGTTTTAAAGAGATTTTTAATATTCTTACATATACAAATAAAATTTCTTCTTTTTTCAACAATTTTTATCTTTGTATAAATTATTATACATTACTAATATATGCGAAAGATCCTTTTTATTTTCGTCGCAGTATTTCTGTTTATCGTAAAAACTGTTTATTCACAAAAAACCAATAGCGAAATAATAAAATATGAAAAAAATTATACTGTTTCTGCCTATAATATTTTAACGGAAGAAGTTTCAATTATTATCCGGATAAATAACAGAGCCGGAGAAAACTTAACTGAAATCTCAATTCCATATACCGATAATACTCCTGTTACCAATTTAAATGCACGGCTTCAAACACCGTCAGGTGATATTATTCGTAAGTTAAAGAAAAAAGAAATTACTGACAAAAGCGACATTTCGGACGGCAGCTTATATGAGGATAATTACGTTAAAACTTTTACTCTCAAACATAATACATACCCGTATGATATTGTGTACGGTTACAAAAAAACATACAAAAATTTCTTTATCATTACAACCTGGACACCTGTTATTAATTCTAACATACCTACCAAAAATGCTGTTTTAACATTAACAAAACCCGTCAATTATAAAATTATAACCTACGAAAACAATATTTCAAAACCAAAATCAAAATTAACCGGAAACTTTATTAAATACACTTGGGAAAGTCAATATACAGAACCCGTTAAATATCAGATATTTTCACCTTCGATAAATGAAACAATTCCGTCAGTAAAAATTGTTCCCGAAACCTTTTATTACGGTGTCCCCGGAAGACAAAAAAATTGGACAGAATTCGGTAATTGGATTTTTAATTTAAATAAAGGGTTAGATTATTTACCGGAAAGTGAAAAATATAATATTGAAAATATTATAAAGAATTTACAAACAAAGAAAGAAAAAACAGACGCATTATATCACTACCTGCAAAAAAACACAAGATATATAAACGTAAGTATTGACATAGGCGGGTTTAAACCTCATCCTGCTTCATATGTTGTTAAAAATAAATACGGTGATTGTAAAGCATTAACAAATTATATGAAATCAATTTTGTTATATGCAGGGATAAAGTCATATTACAGTTTAATTAATTCGGGAGATAATATCATACACATAAAAAAAGATTTCTCAACTTCTCAATTTAACCATGCAATTTTAATGGTACCGATTGAAAAAGATACAATATGGTTGGAATGTACGAGCAAGAATTCTCCTGTCGGATACCTCGGAACTTTTACTCAAGGAAGATATGCTTTAGTTGTTGATGAAAATAAGAGTAAATTGATAAAAACACCTGAATTAAATATTAATGATACGGAAGAAAAAACGATTGCATTTTTTCATCCGGAAATTAACGAAACATGTTCAGCCGAAATACAATTAAAAATAAAAGGTAAAAAATATGAATACCTCCGAGGTTTTTCAAATTCATTAAATAATGATCAAAAAAACAGATATATTCATGAATTCATCCCTTTTAAAAATTATGAATTACTAAAATGGGATACTGAAAAATCTAAAAAAACTGACGCATCTGCATGCTTAAATTTTAATCTGAAATTAAAAAATTACTTAAAAACATATGACGATTTTAAATATATCAATTCAGTTCCCGTCGGAATACCGACTTTTGAAAAACCAAAAAAGCGTATTTATCCCGTTAAAATTAACTATCCGATAAATAATATTGATTCTTTAATTTATGATAAAATTGAAGGATATATGTTTAAACAACCGAAAGACACAAGCATAAACACAAAATACGGCAGATATAAATTTAACGCCGAAGTGCTTAAAGACAAATTAATTATCAGAAAACAATTTATCTTGTTCTCAGGTGAATATCCTTTAACCGAATATAAATTATTCTATAGTTTTATTAATTCAGTAAAAAATATTGAACATAAAAACCCGATAGTTTACATTAAAAACAACTGATATGAAATCATTTTATTATTTACTGTCTGTTTTATTCTTTTCTTTAATCTTAAATCAAATTAATGCACAAACCTATTCTCATGATATAGGTGTTGTTACTGATTACGAAAGAGATATGAAAACTTATGACAAAGATACAAGTGCCGAAGCAGTTGTGATTTATGATATCGGAGAATCCGGATTTTACATGATAGAAAACGGTTTTAATCTATATTTTAAAAGACAAACAAAAATTAAAGTCCTTAAAAAATCATATATAAATAATGCGGAATATTCAATCCCTATTTATAAAGGAAGTGAGGGGAGTGAAAAAATTCAAGAATTTGAAGCTGTAACGTATAATTTTAAAAACGGGCGAGTGATAAAAACAACTGTCTCTAAAGATCAAATATTTACCGAACATATAAACAAACATTGGGATAATGTTAAATTTGCAATGTCCGATGTTCAGGCAGGGTCAATAATTGAATTTAAATATAAAATTAATTCCCCGTATTATTTTCAATTTAAAGATTGGAAATTTCAAAATTATATCCCTACAATTTACAGCGAATACAAAGCTAAAATGATTCCTTTTTATTCTTATCAATATCGTTTACAGGGTGCTAAAAAATTTGATACAGAAAATGAATATGAAGAATCAGGTTTAAAAAAACAATTCTACAACATAAAATATCGCGATAAAGTTTATCAATTTATTATGAAAGATATTCCTGCTTTTAAAAATGAACCATTTATAACATCAAGAAATGATTATATAATTAAACTTGACTTTCAATTGGCAGTAATATATTATTACGGAGGAGGAAGCAATAAAATATTAACTACTTGGCCTGAACTGTCAAAAAGTCTTGAAGATGACAACAAATTCGGAACTTATATTAACAAAAGTAAACACAATTTTAAGAAAACAGCATCTCAACTTGTTTCAAACTCTAAAAATGATAAAGAAAAAGTTAAAACAATAATAAGATATATTAAACAAAACTATAATTGGAACGGTCGTTACGGAATATTTACCGACAAGACCGTAAATAAATTTATCAAAGAAAAAACCGGTTCAATTGCGGAAATTAATTTATATTTAATCGGTGCATTAAAGTCGCAAAACATAGCAGTTTATCCCGTAATATTAAGCACAAGAAAAAACGGTAAAATAATTACGAAATATCCTTTTACCGACCCATTTAATTACATTTTGGCTTATGCCGAAATTGACGGAAAACAGATGTTGCTTGATGCTACCGATACATACTGTCCTTTTGATATTATTCCCGAAAAATGTTACAATGATATAGGTTTAATTATAAACGAGAAAACACCGAAATGGCTCAAAATAAAACAGAATAAATTATCAATTACTCAATATGCAATTACATCAAACTTATCCGAAACAGGTGACAGTATAAAAGGAAATTTTGTACTCAGCACAACAAATTATGACGCTGTTAAATATCGAAAAAAGTTTAAAAATAATATTGAAAAAATTGAAGATTACTATTCCGATGATAATATAGAAATAATCGATTCAATAAAAACAGAAAACTATGAGAATATTGAAAAAAATTATACAATAAAATTCAATGCAACCTCTTTAACCGACAGAATCGGCAACAAAATTATAATACATCCTTTTTTCGGACTTCCTATTAATGATAATCCGCTTAAATCTAAAA
>CAZCPV010000018.1:0-20480 GCA_964500765.1 uncultured Draconibacterium sp. | reverse complement strand
AAATTTTATGCGGCAGCCGTTTTTAACAACCGAATTAATTTTAAAATTATTGACGAAAGCACCCATGAAACCGTTCTTGACCTTCCGGGAGAAAGCTCTACAAGAGAAGAGGGAACCTGTGTATTAGCCGATTATTATAATGAAGATACCGGAAAATCATCGCATCCGTATTTTGATTTTTATCCGGCAACATCAACTACTTTGAAAATTATTATTGAAGTATTACCGGTTCCGCAAGAAAAAAGCGATGATCCGAATATTAAGAAACAAATAAAAATTAACAGAGGTTGCGTAACGGTTGTCGTACTTGATAAACCCTCTGATAATTCATCATTTTAATAAACTGAAATTACTTATTTAAAGCTTGCTTTTTGCAAGCTTTTTTTCTTTTAGTATGAAGATTTTATATGCAATCGGTGTATTCCTTTACAGTGTGCTGATACGATTAGCCGCAAACGTTAATGCCAAAGCAAAATTGAGACGAAAAGGCGTTAAATCAACATTTGAGACCCTCAAAAATTTTAATTCCGAGAATGTTATATGGCTGCATTGTGCATCACTCGGTGAATTTGAACAAGGCAGACCATTGATTGAAAAAATTAAAAAACAATACCCGAATTATCAAATTGCATTGAGTTTTTTTTCTCCTTCCGGATACGAAATACGCCGTAATTATGAATCGGCGGATATTGTATTTTATTTGCCCGGAGATTCGCCGAAAAATGCAAGAAAAATAATTTCTTTTTTGAAACCGAAAATTGTGTTTTTTGTTAAATACGAATTTTGGTATTGGTATATTAAAGAGCTGAAAAACAAACAAATACCTACTTATCTGATTTCGGGAATTTTCAGAAAAAATCAAATTTTTTTTAAATTCTACGGTTCTTTTTTTAGGAAAATTTTAAAAAATTTCACACACTTATTTGTTCAAAATAAAAAGTCTGTCGATTTATTAAAATCGTACGGTATAGCAAATGTAAGCGTTGCCGGCGATACGCGATTCGATCGAGTTTTTGAAATTTCAAAAAACAGAAAACAGTTTAAAATAATTGAGAATTTTATTTCGGATAAATTTGTTTTTGTTGCCGGAAGCACCTGGAAACCGGATGAAGATATTATTTTTAATTTCATTAATAAGCAAAATATAAAAAATATAAAATTTATTATTGCGCCGCACGAAATAAAAAATGAAAACATAAACAGAATTTTGAACTTAACCGGGAAAGAAATTATTCGTTATTCTGACTGTACCGATGAAAATATTGCAGATGCGGATGTGATGCTTATTGATAATATCGGAATGCTTTCGTCTTTGTATGCTTATGCGAATATCGCCTATATCGGCGGCGGTTTCGGAGCGGGTATTCACAATACGCTTGAGGCAGCTGTTTACGGTATTCCCGTACTGTTCGGCACGAACTACCATAAATTTGATGAGGCAAAAGAATTGATAAAACGAAAAGCCGGATTTTCAATTGCCGGTAAGGACGAGTTTGATAAGTTACTTCAAAAATTTCTGAATAATCCCGATTTCAGAATACAAAGCGGTAAAAATGCCGAGATTTACGTGAAAGAAAATATCGGTGCTTCGGAAAAAATATTAAAAGCTGTTAATTTGTAATTTTCGGGTAAGTTTATCCTTTTAATGCTTCTGCACCCGCCGTTATTTCCAAAATTTCTTTTGTAATAGCTGCTTGCCGTGCTTTATTATAGCTTAATGTTAAGGAACGAATCATTTCGCCGGCATTGTCGGTTGCCTGATGCATGGCGGTCATTCGGGCACCTTGTTCGGCGGCGTAAGAATCTTTTATTGCGGCAAAAAGTTGTGTTTTAAGCGAATCGGGAATTAAAGTGTCAAAAATATATTGCTGCGACGGTTCAAAAATATAATCATTATTTTCATTTGTGTTTTTTTCCTCGTGTTTTACGGGCAAAAATTGTTCTTGTGTTAATATTTGTACTGCGGCATTTTTAAAACGATTATAAACCAATTCAATTTTATCAAATTTTTTATCGGTAAAAAGGTTCATAAGTTTTTCGGCAATTTCGGCAATATTAGTGTAGCTTAAATCATCGTAAATTGCGTCGAAATTTTCGTCAATTTTTATTCCTTTTGCATGTAAAATCTGCCCGCTTTTTGAACCTATCGTATAAATTGAGACATTATTTTTTCGGTATTGTTCGGCATATTGTGTTTCGGTCAGTTCTATTATTTTTTTAACGACATTTGCGTTGAACGGTCCGCACAATCCTCTGTTTGAGCTAATTGCAACCAGTAAAATGCGTTCTTCGGGTCTTTCTGCGGCATAAATATTTTCTGCCGTTCCGCTTTTTACGTCTCCCAAACGACCTAAAATTTCGTTTAATTTATTGGCATACGGTCTTAATTGCGTAATAGCATTTTGTGCTTTTCTTAATTTAGCCGCCGATACCATTTTCATGGCATTGGTAATTTGCCTTGTTGATTTTACCGATGCTATTCTTGTACGTATTTCTTTTAAATTTGCCATGTGCAAACAATTATTTTATCATTAAAGGAACAATGTCTTCATTAATTATTTTGCAGATAATTCCGCGTTTTAAATTCATATCATCGCTGATATCCGCAAAACATCTGTCTGTTTTATAAAATATTTCGTTGGTTTTCGGATTAATAAATTCTGCAAAACCGTTTGTCGAATCCCAATTATAATCGATTTCGAAAGATAAAATGAAATCTGCAAGATTTTTATTGTCCGTAATTTTCCAATACCCGAGATTTTTTAACTTTTTGGCGGCGTGTATTGCTGCATTTCTGTCTCCGGTATCTATAAAAACGGCTTTTCCTTTGCCTGCCAAGCTGTTCAGCAGCTCTTTATTTTCTTTATAATCGGGAGCAGCCGAAGCAAGGGGCATTTCATTAAAAACATCGCGTTCTCCGTTTTTATATTTAATTTCAAGAATATCCGACTTACCGATAACATATACCGGCCCGTCTTGATTGGAAAATTTCTTATATTTTACGGTATGTAAACCTACTTCAAGAACTTTTGCCTCAATTTTAACCGAATCGGTTTTTATAATAACATCTTGCGAAAACCCGTTAATCGAAATCAGCCAAAAAATCAGGAAAATAAAAACGGTCTTTTTCATACTTTTTAAGTTAAAGAATTTACCAATTCAATATATTCTTTTGCCGCATCATCTTTGCTTTTTCCTTTTTGGGCTTCCCAAGCATCGTATTTTGCGGCACCTTTAAAATCAAATCCTCCGGGACGTTCGCCGTGTACATCGCCTTCGGTAACTTGTTTGTAAAGTGCGTATAATTTCAGCAAAACATCGTTGGAGGGTCGCTCGTTTAATGTTTTTGATTTTGCAACAGCTTCTTCAAATTTTGATAAATCCATAATTAATTTTGTTTATATGCCGAAGCAATATTTTTTGCAACTTCTTCCAAAACTTTGGTTTCCGCATCGGTATATTTTCCTTTTGATAAAGCTTCTAATACATCTGCATGTTTTGTTTTCAGAAAATCGAGGTATTCTTTTTCGAATTCACCGACTTTATTTTCCGGAACATCTTTCAAAAGACCTTTTGTGCCGGCAAAAATGATGGCTGTTTGGTCTTCCACTCTGAACGGTTCAAATTGCCCTTGTTTTAATATTTCGACATTTCGACGTCCTTTTTCCAATACCGATAAAGTTGTTGCGTCCAAATCGGAACCGAATTTTGAAAATGCTTCCAATTCTCTGTATTGTGCCTGGTCGAGTTTCAAAGTTCCGGCAACTTTTTTCATTGATTTAATTTGTGCATTCCCGCCTACACGCGAAACAGAAATTCCTACATTAATTGCCGGACGAATACCGGAATTGAACAAATCGGTATCCAAGAAAATTTGCCCGTCGGTAATTGAAATTACATTGGTCGGAATATAGGCAGAAACATCGCCTTCTTGTGTTTCGATAATCGGCAGTGCCGTTAACGAACCGCCGCCTTTTATTTTTCCTTTTAATGAATCCGGAACATCATTCATTTGTTTGGCAATGTTATCATCATTAATAATTTTTGCCGCACGTTCCAATAATCTGGAATGAAGATAGAAAACATCTCCCGGATATGCTTCTCGTCCCGGCGGTCTTCTTAAAAGCAGGGAAACTTCACGATAGGAAACGGCTTGTTTCGATAAATCGTCGTAAATAATTAAAGCCGGTCTTCCGGTATCTCTGAAATATTCACCGATTGCCGCACCGGCATAAGGAGCATAAAATTGCATAGCGGCAGGTTCGGCAGCTGTTGCCGATACAATAACGGTATAAGCCATGGCTCCGTGTTCTTCAAGTGTTTTTGCAATATTGGCAACCGTGGAACCTTTTTGTCCTACAGCAACATAGATACAATATACCGGTTCGCCTTTGTCGTAAAATTCTTTTTGATTGATAATGGTATCAACGGCAATGGCTGTTTTTCCGGTTTGGCGATCGCCGATAATCAATTCTCTTTGTCCTCTTCCGATGGGAATCATGGAGTCGATGGCTTTTATTCCGGTTTGAAGCGGTTCGTTTACCGGTTGTCTGAAAATTACCCCGGGAGCTTTGCGTTCCAAAGGCATGTTAAATTTTTCGCCGGTTATTGCACCTTTTCCGTCAATCGGGTTTCCGAGCGTGTCGATAACCCGACCGAGCATGCCTTCGCTTACGTCAATAGAGGCAATTTTATTAAGTCGTTTTACGGTATCGCCTTCTTTAATGCCGGCTGAATGACCGAGTAATACAGCACCTACATTGTCTTCTTCAAGGTTTAGTGCAATACCTTCAACACCGTTTTGAAATTCAATCATTTCGTTGTATTTTACGCCTTGCAGTCCGTAGATACGTGCAATACCGTCTCCTACTTCTATTACGGTTCCTACTTCTTGAAATTCTGTTTCGGTACTTATGCCTTGTAATTGTTTTTTTAATATTTCAGAAACTTCTGCGGGATTTATGCCTGCCATTTTATTTCGTTTTTATGTTAATTATTTCATTTTATTTTTAAAATCATCATTCGTTAATTAATAGTTATAATTTTTTGAATTTTGATTTTAATTTTTTATGTTTTATTGTGCTTCCAGCATTTCTTTTTTTATTTCTTTCAATTTGGTTGAAATACTTGCATCGTATTGCATTCCGTCAACCGTCAGTACAAAGCCGCCGGTAATATCTTTATCTGTATCAACATTTAGTTCGATATTTGATTTAAATTGTTCCGAGAGTATTTTAATAATATCTTTTTTCAGTTTATCGTCGGCAACAAAAACGGTTGTTAAGTTTGCTGCTTTAATATTGTTATTTTTGCGATAAATGTCAATATAGTTTCGAGCAATTGCCTCTAAATAAATTTCTCTTTTATTTTCCGTAAGGAGTTTAAAAAAGTTTTTTGTTATTGTATCAACTTTAGTTTTAAACAGTTCATTAAAAACAGCTGTTTTTTTTGACGGAAAAATGACCGGATTTTCAAGCATATTTCTAAAATCGGGAATTTTTACCGCTTTCGACAGTAATTGCATGTCTTTGCTTACCGCTTCGGCTTTTTTTTCGTCCGCAGCATAAGCATAAAGGGCTTTTGCATATCTTACCGTTACTCTGTTTGTATTCATAAACGTTAATTATAATAGTTTCCTCTTGTTAATTTTTAGTTTAAATCAATATCTTTTAAAAGCTTATCTGCATATTCTTTTTGTTTCTTGTCGGAATCCAAAGAATCTTTGATAATTTTTTCGGCAATATCAATTGAGAGTGAAACTACTTGTTCTTTAATTTGATTTATTGCCGAGAGTTTTTCGCTTTCTATTTGTGCTTTTGCCGAGCTTATTAATTTGTCGGCTTCTGCTTTAGCTTCAATTTTGGCATCGGCAAGAATTTTGTCTTTAACATCACGAGCATCTCTTAGAAGTTTTTCACGTTCTTCTCTTGCTTCCTGCATTATTTTTTCATTGTCCGATTTTAATCGAGCCATTTCGTCTTTTGCACGTTCGGCAGATTTTAATGCTTCTTCTATTGAGACTTCTCTGTCTTTCAGCGATTTTAATATCGGTTTCCAAGCATATTTTTTCAATATGAATAAAACAAAGAGAAAGGATACGGTCATCCAAAAAATTAATCCGAAATCAGGTGTTACTAAACCCATTTTTTTAGTATTATGAATTATAAAATTATGAATTATTAATTACGAATTATGAAAATTCGAAGTATAATTCTTTTTTTAAATTTAAAATAAAGAGTAAAGATAAGCCAACCGCTTACCTTACTCTTAAAATTTTGTTGCTGATTATAAGATAATCAATAAACAGATTACGATTGCAAAGAAAGCAACACCTTCAACCAATGCGGCAGAAACAATCATATTTGAACGAATGTCTCCGACTGCCTCGGGTTGGCGTGCAATAGCATCCATTGCTCTTCCGCCTATTTGGCCGATACCGATACCTGCACCGATTACGGCAACGCCGGCTCCGATACCTGCACCCATTTTAGCATAAGGCATTAAATCTGCAACTGCTTGTAAAAATACTAATAATAAATCCATAAAAATTATATTAGAGTTAATAAATAAAAAACATTAATGATGTTCTTCCGTTGCCATACCGAAATACAGTGCCGAAAGAAGTGTAAATACATATGCCTGAATGAATGCTACCAATAATTCAAGCATAGCTAAAAAGATTGTAAATGCAACGGAAAAAACAGCACCGCCGTATCCGGCAACAGCTCCGTATGCAGCTCCGAAAATAAATATCAAAGCAAAAAAACCGAGTGCAACGATATGCCCTGCAAGTATATTTGCAAAAAGCCGAACCATTAACACAAAGGGTTTTATGAAAATTCCCATAAATTCAACAAGAGGCATCAGCGGTACGGGTAATTTCAGCCACCACGGAACGCCGGGTGTATTAAAAATATGTACCCAATAATTTTTATTTCCGCTGAATGTTGTAATGATAAATGTGAACAATGCCAGAACCATAGTTACGGCAATATTACCGGTTAAATTTGCCCCGCCGGGGAAAATGGGAATTAAGCCCAAAAGGTTGTTAAAAAGAATAAAAAAGAAAATACTTAACAAATACGGTAAATATTTCATGTATTTCTTTTCGTCTATAGATGCTTTTGCCACATCGTCTCTTATGAAAATAATCAGCGGCTCTACGGCAGACTGTATTCCTTTCGGTGCTTTGCCTTTTCTTTTGTTGTATGCTTTTGCTACGGAAATAAACAGCCATAAAATCAGAATTATACTGATAAACAGAGACAGTGTGTTTTTGGTTATTGAAATATCAATCGGACGAACTTCTTTTCCGTCGATTTCTTCAACAATTTTTCCTTTTAAGGGGTTTTCTTTTCCTTCGGCTAATTTAAAATTTTTATACGAACTGTGTCCGTGATTAAATTTTGAAGACATAAATACATGAAAACCGGACTGTTTGCTGTAAAGAATAACCGGCAAAGGGATTTCAATATGATGTTCGCCGATTGTCATAATATGCCAAGAATAAGCATCGCCGACATGTTCCATAATCATTTCGCCCGCATTGAATTTTTTCTCTGCTTCTTTAACTTTGTCTTCGTGTTGTGAAAAAGCTGTTTGAGAAATTAATACGGCAAAAAAACTTAAAATTATTAATCGTATGAGCTTTGAACTATGAAACATAAAAAACTATTTTATCTTAAATTTTAATTGACTGCAAAAGTATAAAATTTTTTGCAAATAACCTTATGTTAAAAATTGATTTTCGACAGTTATTGTTAATTGTATTTTGTACGGGTTTTTCTTTTAGTTTTGCAGTATATTTTCGGGCTTAAAATTCGGTACGGCAAAACTTAAATTGTATTTATGATAAAGAAAGAAACTGTTCTGTTTTTGAAAAAATTGACATTAAAAAAAATTATAAATTCCGTGAAGGTTTATGCAAGTTATTTTTTTTCGATAACGGTAAAATATCCGAAACGCTTCGGGTATCCGATAAGCATTTCGGTTGAACCGACGGCAACTTGCAACTTACATTGTCCCGAATGCCCTTCCGGAAACGGTGAATTAACACGTTTTAAAGGAAATATTGATTTTCTGTTGTATAAAAAAATAATTGATGAGGCGGCACCCTATCTTTTGAATTTAATATTGTATTTTCAGGGGGAGCCGTTTTTAAATAAGGAAATTTTTAAGTTGATTGAATATGCGTCCGTAAAGAAAAAAATATATACGATAATTTCTACAAACGGACATTTTCTTGATGATGAAACTTCAAAAAAAATAATTCGTTCGGGTTTGGACAAAATAATTATTTCGCTTGACGGAACAACACCGGAAACGTATGAAAAATATCGGAAAAACGGGCAGTTTGAAACCGTAATTTCAGGAATTAAAAGTATTGTATCGCAAAAAGAAAAATTAAAATCGAAAACTCCGGTAATTGTTATTCAGTTTCTTGTTTTTAAGTTTAACGAACATCAAATCAGGGATATAAAAGAGTTAAGCAGGGAATTAAAAGTTGATAAACTTGAATTAAAAACGGCTCAAATTTATGATTTTGAAAAAGATAAAGAACTTATTCCGAGTATTGAAAAATATTCGAGGTACAGAAAAAATACGAACGGGAATTATGAAATAAAAAGCAAATTAAAAAATCGTTGTCGCAGATTGTGGGAAGCAAGCGTAATTACAAATACGGGTGAAGTATTGCCTTGTTGCTTCGATAAAGATGCGAAATATTCCGGAGGAAATATAAATTTATTTAATTTTAAAGCGACTAACAATAATGAAAAAACTGTAAATTTCAGAAAAAACTTATTAAAAAATCGTAAACAGATTGATATTTGCAGAAATTGTACGGAAGGGTTGAAATAAAAAATACCGGAAAAGATTATTCCGGTATTTTTTGTAAGAATCAATTATTATTTATTCATCATTTGTCCTTTCGGGCAAGGTTTGTTTTTATTCATCATTTTTTTTTGCATTTTGCCTGCACGTGCATCAAAAAATACGCGTTGGTCATCGGTTAAAATTTTTCTGACTTCTTGTCGGAAAGCAGCATGTTTTTTTGCCATGTCGGTTTTTATCTTACCGATTTCTTCAATTTGAGCATTTATTTCGCTCATGTTTGCATTGTCGGCAGTTTGCAATGTTTGTAAATGGGCTTGTTTTTCTTTTAACTCATTTTTCAACGGCATCATTTCTTTCATGTGTGCTGTTCGCATTTCTTTTAATTTTGCTTGTTGGGCATCGGTTAAGTCCGGGATATTCATAAACATTCCCTGTCCTTTGTTGTTTTTCGGGGACATATTACCTTTTTGAGCAAAAACACCTGCTGCAAGGAAAATAAAAAGTGCCGTAATTACTAAATTTTTGTTTTTCATGTCGTTTGAATTTTAATTATTAATTTTTGTTTGTTTGCTCTTTTGACATAAAAAAAACGGAAAGGTTTAAACAGAATAAAAAAATATTGAAAATTTTGTCAGCTAAAATCCGTAAATCTGTACTAAAGTGCTGTAAATCATCGCATCACTGCTTTACTGTTAAGTGAAGTTTATTTTTTAATGCCCCGGTGATACGATGACTTGCAGATTTAGATTTGCAATAAAAATTATCTTTTATTATATTGTTTATCATAATATTCGGCATATTTTCCGCTTGTAATATTGTCCATCCACTCTTCATTTTCCAAATACCAATCAAGTGTTTTTTCCAAACCTTCTTCAAATTGAAGCGAGGGTTTCCAACCCAATTCTTTTTGTATTTTTGAAGAATCAATGGCATAACGCAAGTCGTGTCCGGCACGGTCTTTTACAAAAGTTATTAATTCGGCGGATTCGCCTTTTTTTCTGCCGAGTTTTTTGTCGGCAATTTCGCAAAGTTTATGAATTAAATCAATGTTTGTCCATTCGTTGTTGCCGCCGATATTGTAGGTTTCGCCGTTTCTCCCTTTATTAAAAATTAAATCAATTGCATTTGCATGGTCAATAACATACAACCAATCTCTTATGTTTTCTCCTTTTCCGTAAATCGGAATTGCTTTGTTGTGCTTGATGTTGTTAATTGCCAGCGGGATTAATTTTTCGGGAAATTGATTGGGTCCGTAATTATTTGAGCAATTGCTTATTACAACAGGTAATTTATAGGTATGAAAATATGCTCTTACCAAATGATCGGAGCTTGCTTTTGATGCAGAATAGGGGCTTCGCGGGTCGTAAGCCGTTGTTTCCGTAAAAAAACCTTCGTTGCCGAGTGAGCCGTACACTTCGTCGGTGGAAATGTGGTAAAAACGTTTGTTTTCAAAATTATCTTTCCACGTATTTCTTGCGGCATTCAGCAGATTTACGGTTCCGAGAATATTGGTTTTTATAAAAGCTCCGGGGTCGGCTATCGAGCGATCGACATGCGATTCGGCGGCAAGATGTATTACGCCGTCAAATTTATATTTTTCAAATAAGGAATTTATAAAATTTGCATCCGTAATATCTCCTTTTTCAAAAATATAATTCGATTTTGTACCTATATCTTCCAGATTTTCAAGATTTCCGGCATAGGTTAAAGCATCGAGGTTTACGATTTTATATTCGGGATATTTATTTACGAATAAACGAACGACATGTGAACCGATAAATCCGGCACCTCCGGTAATTAAAATTGTTTTTTGCATTTTTTGAATATCAAATTAAAAGATTTTACAAAACTATTAAAATCGTAAAACATACGGGATATTTTATGAAAAAATAATCATTTTTTTACTTTTGTATTTATAAACAAAGTTTTAATGATACATAAATCAGATTTTTTAGTAATCGGTTCGGGGCTTGCAGGGCTTATGTACGCACTTAAAGTGTCGAAATACGGAACGGTTACGGTGGTAACGAAAAGTAAAATTGATAATACGAATACGAGTTTTGCACAAGGCGGTATTGCAACGGTTCAAAAAGTGAACGATTCGTACGAGAAGCATATACAAGATACGTTAATCGCCGGCGACGGTATTTGTAACGAAAATGTTGTGCGAACGGTTGTTACCGAAGGGCCCGAAATGATAAAAGAACTTATTGAATTAGGTGCAAAATTTGATAAAAAAGCCGACGGCAGTTTTGATTTGGGAAAAGAAGGCGGGCATTCCGACAATCGTATCTTTCATCATAAAGATAATACGGGTTTTGAAATTCAGCGGGCATTAACCGAGCAAGTTCGAAAAAATAAAAACATTACGGTGTATGAAAATTTTTATGCCGTTGATTTGATTACACAGCACCATTTGGGCTATACGGTTATTTTAAATAAAAGCGATATTGAATGTTACGGTGCCTATGTTTTAAATCCGGAAACGGAAAAAGTTGAGCGGTTTTTGGCAAAAATAACCTATACGGCAACCGGCGGGCTGGGAAATATTTATGATATTACCACCAATCCGCAAGTGGCAACCGGCGACGGTATTGCTATGGCATATCGGGCAAAAGCTTTGATTACGGATATGGAATTTGTTCAGTTTCACCCTACGGCATTGTATAATAAAAATGAGCGACCGTCTTTTTTGATAACGGAAGCACTGAGAGGGTTCGGTGCAATTTTGCGAAATAAAAAAGGCGAAGCATTTATGATTAAATACGATAAGAGGAAAGATTTAGCTCCGCGTGATATTGTTGCCCGTGCTATTGATACCGAAATGAAAATAAGCGGAGATGAATTTGTGTTCTTAGATGCTACACATTTGGATGCAGAAAAATTAAAATCGCATTTTCCGAATATTTATGAAAAATGTTTGACTTTGGATATTGATATAACGAAAAATTATATTCCCGTGGCACCGGCTGCACATTATTTGGTCGGCGGTATAAAAGTTGATTCGGAAGCAAAAACTTCCGTAAAAAATTTATATGCTGCCGGAGAATGTTCTTCAACCGGATTGCACGGTGCCAATCGGTTGGCATCTAATTCGTTACTTGAAGCACTGGTGTATGCCGACAAAGCTGCCGAATCTTCTTCCAAAATAGTTAAAGATATAAAAATTAACGAAAATATTCCGATTTGGCATGATGAGGGTATGACCCATCCGGAAGAAATGATTTTGATAACGCAGGAATTTAAAGAATTGCAGCAAATTATGACCTATTATGTCGGGATTGTACGCTCGAATTTACGATTAAACAGGGCATTAGCTCGTTTAGAAATTATTTATAAAGAAACGCAAAAATTATATGACAGGTCGAAAGTGTCAAGAGAGATTTGTGAATTGCGGAATGCCGTAAATATTTCTTATTTGATTATAAAAATGGCAAAAGCCCGCAAAGAAAGCAGAGGACTGCACTATACGGTTGATTATCCGGAGAAAGGTAAAATTTTGTAAAAAAAGGGCTTTCCAAGTCTTTAAGACTTGGAAAGCCGAGAAATTATATTGCTTCCGTTTCAACAACTTTTGCCAACACATCGGCATAAGGGATAAACAGATATTTTTTATCGTCGAATTCTATTTCGTTACCCGAAAATTCTTTGTACAAAACCGTATCGCCTACGGAAATTCCGGGATTTTCGATATTTCCCAATGCAACGACTTTTCCGGTAAGTTCTTTTTCCTTTGCCGAATCGGGAATAATAATTCCTGAAGCTGTTTTTTGTTCCCCTGTTTTTTCGCTTAATTCCAGCAAAACATTTTCGTTTAAAGGTTGTAATTCTCTCATTTTTATATAATTTTTATTGTTATTAAATTATGAATTTTTTTGTTTAAAGTCCTAAAAGTTTATCAATTTTTGCTTTGTCAAAACCGACAATCACTTGTCCGCCTATCAAGCTTTGCGGAACACCTTGCTGTCCGCTGCGTTTTACCATATCTTCGGCAGCTTTCTGATCTTTTGAAACATCAATATCCCTGAACTTAATATTATTTTCGCGAAGATATGCTTTTAATCGATTACACCAAGAACAAGTAGGTGTTGAATATACCGTAACCCTTTTTTGTTGCCCTGTTTCATCTTTTGAACTCACTGTGTACAAGGAATTTGTAAATAATGAAACATAATATTCCGGTTCGTTGCATCCTTTATAAATACCTTTAAATTCGGAATTTTCAAATTTTAATAAGGAAGGAACGCTTGTTACGGAAAATTCGGAATGAATATCTCTGACATTATTTACATCAACTGTAAAAATGTCGGTATCTTTAATTTCTTTTTCGGAAATTTCGGAGATATTTTTTACCGCACAATCACTTTTCGGTGAGTTTTTTTTGTGTATAAGCAACCAAAAATTTTGCTTATTTCTGCTTTTTGCTTTAAAATCTTGTAATGAATTTACCTGTATCATCATTTTCTTTCTTTTCAAATTCTACCGATATTTTACAATCGGTATGCCGGAAAAGAATATATGAATATTTGGCAGTATTTTTATGTCGGGGAATAAAAAAACCGTCGTTATTCGACGGTTTTTTTAGTTATAAAGAATTATTAATTAAAAAATTATTTTTACCCCTGCATTAAAAGTTCTCGGTAGTCCGAGATAAACTTCTGCAGTATTTGCATCATGAGATAAATTGTGGTTATATCCGTAATATCCGTTGTATTTACTGTTATCAACAGCATCTTGGATATATATAGCGTCAAATAAATTAAAAATATGTCCGAATACCTCTACATTCAATTTACCTTTTAACGGGAGTTTATAAGATAAATGAACATCCGCAATATTGTATGCCGGTGTCAGCCAAACTTGTGCTTTATCCGTTTCGTCATTTCTGGTAAAGGGATTCCAGTCTGCATAAAAATTACTGTAATGTCTCATGTCAAATTGAATTCTTAATCCGTTTACCGGAACAATTGTCAACATTCCGCCGAATTGAGTTTGAGGAGCATCACCGATTTTTAATCCTTTTGTATATATATTATATGTTGTATCGGTTGCAGCAGTCTCACCGTAATATTTAAATCTTCCGGAAACATCATTTATGTATTCCCAATTACCGAAAGAAGCCATTGCTCCGATTGCAATATATTTTAGAGGGTGGTAATTTCCTTCAAATTCAAATCCTTTATGAAGTTGATTAATCCCGTTTATAAACATATTTATATCATTTCCGTCTGTATCTTCGGTTCTGTAATTTAATGCTCTGTTTTCCCATGTAGTATGATAATAATTTACTTTTACATCAAGATTCCTTGAAGGAGTTTGATAGTTGGCACCAAATTCATAAGCATTAAAAATCTCATTATCCGGATTATCAACAAATTGTCCGATATCATCACTTATTACATTATCAAATATAGGAGCTTTTGAAATGTATCCGTAGTTAGCAAAAATACTGAAACCGGCAATAGGACGATAACTGATACCGCCTTTTATTTGATAACCGGGCAGGTTTTTTGATTGAAGTTTTAATTCGCCGCCGTTATCTCCTTTCTTGAAATGATTTGTATAAGAATATTTCAAGAATGAATTTCCGAAAGTGGCATAAGCCGTAAATTTGCTTGTATTGTATTCTGCTTGAGCAAAATACCCTATCCAATCAACTGTATTTGTAAAATTATAATCAATTTTGTCTCCGAGAACTTTATGATGGTTTGACGTGTCAAATTCATCTCCGTTAAAAATATAAAACTGACCGCCCATTAAATCTCTTATTTCTCTGAAATGGTCAATTTTAGCAGTTCTCCAATCAATACCGATTTGTGCTTTAAAATTATTCGTTAATAAAAATTGTACTCTTGATATTGCCCCTATTGTATTTTGATTATTTCGGCTGTTTCTTAAAATACCCACAGATTGTCCGGGAACTCTTCCTATTTTCTTTTTATCAATTACAACAGTATCAAGGTTGCCGGAGTTAGCAGCAACTAAAGCGTTTAAGTCATATGACCAAGGAGATTTTCCGTAATAAAATTTATAATCGTCGTCTCCGAGATTTCCTTCTGCATCTTGTCTGAAAAAAGAACCGTATGTTCCGGTTCCGCCGCCTGTTCCTCCCGAATAATACAAAGTAGTATATTGTTTAATTTTGTTTGACCATGTTGCATACCAGTTCAAATTTGCCAATGGTTTATGGTAAAAATTTTCGCGAGTATTTATAAAATTCGGATCATATCTTTTATGTGTTTTTCCGTTCCAGTACTGGTCTGCATTATAATTTGATACGGGTGCCCAGTTTTGATTGTATGTTCTTCCTTGTTCTACAAATTTGTTTAAAGCAGCACTGTC
Source organism: uncultured Draconibacterium sp. (assembly GCA_964500765.1). Classification (GTDB taxonomy): domain Bacteria; phylum Bacteroidota; class Bacteroidia; order Bacteroidales; family JAADGE01; genus JAADGE01. Next base: position 5,303 of record CAZCPV010000018.1, on the reverse strand, counting down.
AGCACCGAATTTATTTGCAATATCAGTTCCGTAAGTTGCAATATTTTGTTTGTAAAGATTTTGTCCGTGTCGTTGCGGAGCTCCCATGGCAAATAATTCAATTTTGTGTTTTTTGTTTAATTTATATGATGCACCTAAATAATATGCCCAAGCTTTTGTCCAAGTTTTGTCAATTACACCGGCACCTTGTTTTCCGACTAAACTTACACTTAGTGCAAATTTATCATTTATCATGCCTGTATTTCCGTTTAAAGACATTTTCATAAAATTACCGGAACCGTATTCTAATTTTGCTGATCCTCCTGCTTTTTTATCGGCAGGGCTGGTGATAATATTCATTGTACCGCCTACGGAAGGTGTTGCTAAATTAACGGCACTTAATCCCCTTTGCATTTGAATTGATGAGGTTGCATCGGCTATTCCGTCCCAGTTGCTCCAATAAACCCAACCGTTTTCCATATCATTAATAGGTACTCCGTTAAGCATAATTGCAACGTTTCTTTGGTTAAATCCTCTGACATTGATACGAGCATCACCTGCACCGCCGCCGCCTGCTGTTGAATAAACACTCGGGGTTTGGTTCATAATCAGAGGAATATCTCTTGAGCCGAGTTGTTGTTCAATTTCTTTTTTGTCAACATCCGAAAATGCAACCGGTGTTTCTCGTTCTTTTGCACGGTCGGCAACAACAAAAATCTCAACTAATTCCGCATTTTCAGGAGACATGGTTACGTCAACTGTTCCGGCTTTTATCGCAACTTCTTGTGTTGCCATGCCGACGTAAGAAAATACCAAAAATTGGGCTCCTGCAGGGGCTTCAATTTTATATTTTCCGTTACTGTCCGAAACCGTACCTACGGTTGTTCCTTTAACCATTACGGTTACACCCGGCAAGGCAGTTCCGTCGTCAGCCGTTACCGTACCGTTTACACTTGTTTGGGCAAAAGTAAATGCCGTAAAAAAAACAAATGTAAATAACATTAAAAGTTTGTTTAATTTTCTCATAATCAATCAGTTTTAATTTATGTACAAATAAAATATTCAACTGCAATTTAGTATAAACTTTTTAAATAATAAAAAAAAAGTAAATTAACTTATTATTAATTTTTAACAAAAATTATTTCAGGTATTAAGATAGTGAATTACCTCAATCGGATAATGTTTTTAAATATAGGAAAATATCTTGTTTTTAAATAAAAACCGGTTAAATTTGTTGTCCATTTTTTTAATTATTAAAATAACTGTTTTATGAAAAGAAAATTATTTGCCTTTATGCTTATATTTATTTTTGGAGGGATAGGTATGAGTGCATTCGGACAACAAACGGTAAACGGTGTTGTTACCGATGCAGATGATAATTCCGTGATTCCCGGAGTAACCGTATTAGTTAAAGGAACTGATATAGGGACAATTTCCGATATGGACGGGAAATATAAAATTGATGTTCCGAAAGGACAGGATATTCTTGTATTTTCTTATGTGGGAATGAAAACCAAAGAAATTAAAATTACGGGAAGTGTATTGAATGTTGCTTTGGTTTCCGAAAATGCAGAAATTGCAGAAATTATGGTTGTTGCTTCTTTTGCAAAAGACCGACATACACCGGTTGCATTCTCAACTATTTCACCTGAGGTAATTACAGAAAAATTGGGTTCTCAGGAATTTCCCGAAATCCTGAAATCTACCCCGAGTGTGTATGCCACCAAAGAAGGCGGCGGATACGGCGACAGCCGAATTAATTTAAGAGGATTCGATTCCAATAATATCGGCGTTTTAATAAACGGTGTGCCGGTAAATGATATGGAATCCGGCAAAGTTTATTGGAGCAACTGGGCAGGTTTGTCGGATGTAACCAGAACGATGCAGGTGCAAAGAGGTTTAGGAGCATCAAAACTGGCAATATCTTCCGTAGGCGGTACAATTAATATTCTTACAAAAACAACGGATGCAGAAAAAGGCGGTTCCGTTTATCTTGTAACAGGAAACAACGGATACAGCAAAACGGCATTTACTTTATCAACCGGTATTCAGGATAACGGTTGGGCGGTTACCGTGAGCGGAAGTAAAACACAAGGCGACGGTTATGTAAGAGGAACAAATTTTAAAGGGTATTCTTATTTCTTTAATGTTTCAAAACGAATCAATGATAACCAAACTTTGGCATTAACGGCATTCGGTGCTCCGCAATGGCATAATCAAAGGAGTTCACAGCATTTTATAAGCACTTATCTTAATAAACCCGACGGTGTATTATACAATTCTGATTTCGGATACAGAAACGGAGAAGTTTACGGCGGAAGTCATGCTTTTAATAAATACCATAAACCGCAAATATCATTAAATCATTATTGGCATATAAATTCATTAACGAGTTTGTCAACGGCATTGTATGCGTCGAAATCTACCGGAGGCGGAAGACGTATTACCGGAGCTCAATCGAGTTTGTTAACTTTTCAGTATCCTTCGGGCGAACCCAATGCCGAAACATTACTGACCCCCGACGGTTATTTGGATTATGACTCGGTAATGAGAATTAATCAAGCATCAAATACCGGTTCGCAAGCCATTGTTGCCATGTCGAATAATTCACACGATTGGTACGGAATTTTGTCAACCTTAAATACAAAAATCGGAGATATTAACCTTACGGCAGGATTGGACGGCAGGTATTATAAGGGCTATCACTATCAGGTTATTGACGATTTGCTCGGCGGAAAATATTTTCTTGACGGAGCCGATAAAAACAGAGATGCAAGTACACCTTTATATAAAGGAGATAAAATTTCGTATTATAGTCTCGGAGAAGTTTTATGGGAAGGCGTATTTGCACAAGGTGAATATGTAATGGAAAATTTTTCGGCATTTATTTCGGGTTCGGCTTCAAACAGTTCGTACAGAAGAACGGATTATTTTGCTTATACACCGGAAGAAGGACAAGTAACCGATTGGATTAACTTTTTCGGATACAGCGGGAAAGCCGGAGTGAATTATAATATTAATAAACACCATAATGTGTTTGCCAACGGCGGCTATTTTACCAGAGCTCCGTTTTTTAAATATGCGTTTATAGGATATACAAATACCTTTAACGAAGGGGCAAAAAATGAACGTGTTTTATCGACCGAGTTAGGATACGGATATCGTTCCGTAAAAGTTAATGCAAATGTTGCATTATACAGAACTAAATGGATGGATAAAGCATTAACACGTTCTTTGGGACAGGAAACAGCAAATATTACCGGTTTGGATGCTTTGCATCAAGGTATTGAAGCTGAAATAACTTATAAGCCGTCAAGGAAACTGAAAGTTAAAGGAATGCTTTCCGTAGGTGATTGGATGTGGGAAAAAGATGTTGCTGCAGCCGTTTACGACCAAAATCAAGTATTTGTTGACAGTGTTTATGTTTATTCCGGAGGTATTCATGTGGGAGATGCCGCACAAACAACGGCTGCTTTAGGTATTGATTATGAGGTTTTACCGAAATTAACTGTCGGTTTGGATGTTAATTATTTTGATAATTTGTATTCTTATTTTGATGTAACAACACGTGTTAATGAAAGTGACCGAGGTGTTGATGCCTGGAAAATGCCTGCTTATACATTGGCAGATTTTAGTGCAAAATACAAATTTAAAATTGCCGGTTTAAATGCTGCAATTTACGGGAAAATTAACAATATTCTTGATACAGAGTATATTGCAGATGCTACTGACGGTGCCGGTCATGATTATGCAAGTTCTCCGGTTTTTTACGGTTTCGGAAGAACATGGACTGTTGCATTAAAAATAAAATTCTAAACTTAAAAAATACATTCAGATGAAAAAATATATTATATTCTCATTTATTGCGGGATTATTGTTTACGGCATGTAATCCGAACAAGGATATTTACGATGCCATAGAAAAAGCAAAGACCCCGTATCATGAAAGTTTTGATATTGAGCTTAGTAATGCCGATTACACTTCAATAAAAAAACTTGCTTTGCAAACGGCACAAAATGCCGAAGACAGTGCAACGGCACAAGATATTGATATTTATAAAAGTTTTTCGGTTGTTCGTTCCGCTGCCGATTATATTCCTGCTTTTTTGGCAGATACATATATTGCTCTTGACAGTGCTTCTTCAATAAAAGTTAAATATCATAACAGTAATAACGAATATGACAGTTTGGTCGTGAAGACAATGGCAGATGCCGATTATACGGCAATAGGCGGTGTTGTTGCCGACAGCTCTGCTTTTACGTATAACGAACTGCCCGAAACTTATTTGCCGGCATATCTTGCGGCATCCGATACAACTTCGGGTTATTTGTATTATATAACTTGTGCTTATTGGAAAAACGATACAACATTAATTGATACAAGTATTGTTTATACTTTTACAGACGGTGCATGGCAAACACAAAATACTTTTTATGTTTTAACGGATGAAGATTATGAAAGTATGGGAGCTCCCGGGCAATATCATAATTTCTCCGATTCAAATCCGCCCGAACATTTTTTACCTGTTTTCTTACATAATAAATTTCCTTATGCTTTTTCTAAAGATTTGGTAAATGTGTTTTATAAATATTATTCCGGTGGAACAAAAACAATGACCGATGCTTATGTTTTTGACGGTTCTGTTTGGTCGAATACGACAGATAAAGTAAGTCCGTTTATAAATAACGGGACAAAATGGGTGTTCGACCCTACGGTTCATTATACGATGAGCACAACCGAAGATTATCAAATAATTGTTGATTATGTTGCAAACAATCCCGACATAAGCGGTTATTTGGATCCGGTTTACGGCAGTAACACGGAATATTATTACGGGGCAAGCTCTTATTATAAAAACTTTTATTTGAAATTGTATAAAAGAAGATTATATGATCCCTTGGGTTTGTTGGAGGGCTTATCTGATGATGAAGCAACGGATGCCCTTTTAACCCGGATTAATGAAGCAATCGGAATTTTTCTGGAAGGAAAATATCCCGAAGCAATACCTGTGTTAAACGGAGTTCAGGTTTATTATGCAATTACCTATGATACATACGGTGAGAACAGTGTTCGAAACCAATATACCGTAACATACAAATGTACCGGAGTAGGGCAGTTTGAATATGTTTCGGGTCCGGAACTTGTTGAATAAAGTAAAAAAAAGACCTCTATTTTTGGAGGTCTTTTTTTTTAATTTAAATGAACGTTATTTGGGGACATTCAGGAAATATGGACTTTTTAATTTGAGCAGAAATTTTGCAAACTGTTCAAGAGACCTGCAAGAATTATTTCTTACGAACTTTGGCAAAGTTTTTAACTTTGCC
>CAZCPV010000017.1:0-20710 GCA_964500765.1 uncultured Draconibacterium sp. | reverse complement strand
GTATGGCGGCAAATTATGCCGGTGTAATGGCGGTCGGAGACCAACGTAACGACATCATTATCAGAGGCAATTCGCCTTTGGGCTTGCTGTGGAAATTAGAAGGTATCAGCATCCCGAATCCGAACCATTTCGGAACTTTGGGTACAACAGGCGGACCTATCAGCATACTGAATAACAACCTTTTGGATAATTCCGATTTTTTTACCGGTGCCTTTCCGGCAGAATACGGCAACGCACTTTCGGGTGTTTTTGATTTGAAAATGCGAAAAGGAAACAACGAAAAATACGAATTTACGGCACAAGCCGGAATGAACGGTTTGGAATTCGGCAGCGAAGGACCGTTTTCAAAAAAATCAAAAGCATCTTATCTGGTAAATTACCGATATTCGACTTTGGCTGTTTTTAAATATTTAGATATTCATTTCGGCGTAAGCGGTGTTCCGGAATTTCAGGATTTATCGTATAAATTTAACATTCCGACCGAAAAAGCGGGAACTTTTGCATTTTTCGGCGTCGGCGGATTCAGCACCATAGAAGTTCTCTATGACGACAAGAAAAAAGACGATTGGTCTTTCGGCAGAAGCGAACTGAACTTTAAATTCGGTTCGGGAATGGGCGTTACCGGAATTTCTCATTTCTATGCTTTTGATAATTCATCGTATTTAAAAACCGTATTTGCCGTTTCCGGAACCTATTCTTCGGCAAGAGCCGACTCGGCTGACACAGATGAACTTACGGTTTTCTACGGCGACAATTCTTGGGAGAAAAAATATTCGGCTTCAACAAAATATACTAAAAAATTTAATGCGAAGAATACCTTCAACACGGGCATTACGCTTGATTTATACAATGTTCAATACGAAGACAGTGCACTTTTGCCGGATTATTCTTACATATATTTGTCGGAAGTAAGTAACGAAACAATGACCTTAATCGGTGCGTTTTCTCAATTCAAACATAAATTCAGCAATAATTTATCTTTGATAAGCGGACTTCATTTTCAGGATTTTACGCTTAACGGAAACTATTCTTTTGAACCGCGCATCGGCTTAAAGTGGAATTTTATTCCCAAACACAGCATAGGCATAGGTGCGGGAATTTTAAGTCAAATGCAGCCGCGTTTATTTTATTTTCGCGAAACGCACATAAACGATACGTCATATTTCACCAATAAAAATCTTAAATTTTCAAAAAGCAATCAGCTTGTAATTTCTTATGACTGCCTGATTAGCAAAGATTTAAGACTGAAACTTGAAAGCTATTATCAATATCTTTACGACATTCCGGTTGAAAAAAAATCTTCAAGTTTTTCGATGATAAATTACGGAACAACTTTTTTTGAAGTGAGGCAGGACAGTTTGGAAAACAAAGGAACCGGCGAAAATTACGGATTAGAACTAACGTTTGAAAAATTTTTAAATCACAATTATTATTTTCTTTTTACCTCATCGCTTTTTGAATCGACTTACAAAGGCAGCGACGGAATAAAACGAAATACGATTTACAACGGGAATTATGTTTTTAATTTCCTTGCGGGCTATTCTTTTAAACTCGGTAAATACAACACCCTGAATCTTGATTTTAAAACCGTATATGCCGGCGGAAAGCATTATATTCCAGTTGATTTGGAAAAATCGAAACTTGCCGGGGCACAAATTTTAGATTACTCGCAGGCATACGAGCCGAAATATCCCGATTATTTTCGGATTGACGGCAGAATAGGTTTTAAAATAAACCGGAAAGATTTTAATACCGAATTTGCTTTCGACCTGCAAAACCTTACAAATCATAAAAACGTATTACTGCAAAGTTACGACGTAAAAAGCAATTCCGTTGTTTATGATTACCAATTGGGATTGTTTTATGTGTTTTTTGTTCGTTTTCAGTTTTAAACTGTGTTTTTCTGTTGAGGGTTTTGCTAAAAACGAAGCCCTCATTTTTTTATAAATCCTTAAAATATAAATTCCGGAGTGGCTATAAAAAGCTACTGTTTTTAACCAAAAATGCCGAAAATTATAAAACTTTCGACATTTCCGCTTATTCCTTAAATTCGCAAGTCATGTATCACTTTGTTAATAACCGGACAGTTAAATTAAAATCAATTTCACTTATATAAAAACAGGAATAGGATGACTGTCAGTATTTTATTAATAGACTTGCGTATTTTAGTTTATTTATGCGAATCAAGAGTTGAAAAATTTGCGGAGAGATAAATATAATACCGAATAATAATAACCAATCCGGTTCAACAGAACGCTGATGACACGAATTTTTGCTGATTTACACAAATTTTATCCGTGATTATCCGCAGAATTCGCGTCATCCGTGTTCTATTTTCTATAATTAAAAAAAATAAATTTTATCTCTTAATTCGCATTGTTTATGAACATCTATTATTAACCGCAAGAATGTTCTTTCGATTTATCGCAGGATTTACCGTCATTCGGCTTGCAGCAACTTATTCCTTTTTTTGCCGATAACATGGCATCCGCCAATTCCTTATCCGATTTTGCAATACTTATTTTACTTATTAATGTTTTTGTTTTTGCATCGAAAAAATACACCATGCCGGTTCCTTTATAGGGTGCAACGGCATCTGTCAATTCGAGCGAAGCCAATTCTTTTCCGGATTCCGCTTTTGTTTTATCATTTGTTAAATTATTCATAACAAATTTAAAATTTCCGTCTTTATTATTTTCTTTAAATGCTTTCATTGCTCTTTCTCCGTTGTGTTGACATGTTGGGCACCATTCCGCTTCGTTAACAACGGCAAGAATTTTTGCATTACTTTGTGCAAATAATGATACGGATACAAAAAGCATCAATATCGAACTTGTTACAATCTTTTTTATTGTTTTCATGTTTATTAAATTTTAATGATTAATTATTATTTTTCTTTTCAGTCGGTAGTTTCTTAAAATCCTGACATTTTTTTAATTATAATTTGCATTTATTTTTTTAACAGATTATCCTCAAACACTTTAACCAATTCTTTTCGAGTTATATAACCGTCTTTTTTAAAAAGCATTTCACCTTTTCGGTATAAAACCAAATGCGGCACACCGATTAATTTTAATTCTTTTACTAACTTTTTACTTACATCCGAATTGGCTTTTACAATATGAATTTTCCCGAAATATTCCGTTTTTAAACTGTCAACCATCGGCATCATTTTGCGGCAGGGACCGCACCAAGGGGCATAAAAATCAATAAAAACAAGAGTATCGGATTGTATCGTTTTGTAAAAATCCGAAACACTCATAAAATTCGACTTGTCAAGCTGCGACTTATCGCCTTCAACAACAGGCAGTTCTTTTAAGTTCCGTTCCATAATTCCGTGTTCGGCATTATACACTTTTTTGTAGCCGTTTTTAACAAGTATTTCACCCGCTTTTTGACTTCTGTAACCCGTATTACAATATAAATAAACGGGCTTATCTTTCGGCAACATCAATAATTTTTTCTTAAAATTCAGTGCATAATAATTTAATTGACCGGCACCTTCAATATGTTCGGCATCGTATTCCGATTTTGTTCGAACATCCAAAAATGTTCCGTCATTTTTCTTTATCAGTTTATCAAAAGTTTCGGCATCCGCCTGATACACTCCGTTTACTTTTTTTAATGTATCTTGTGCATACAAAAGGGGAATATTTAATATCAGAATTGTAATAATAAACAATTGTTTCATTTTATAAGATATTTTTATGCAAATATATGCTTTTATACATCTTCTTCGGGTGACTAAAATCACTTTTGCCGGTTTTTGTTAAACTTTTTAATTTTTTTTAACGTTTTATAAGGTACTTTTGCATACTAAAAAAATATCTGAACGTTTTAACAAGAAAGTATTAAAACAACACAAAACAGTAAAATACAATGAAAAAAAATGCAATTCTCTTTCTGTTAATATTTTTTTACAATTTTTCATTTTCGCAAGAATTTACCGTAAACGGAATGGTAAAAGATGCCAAAACGAATAATCCGGTAATCGGTGCAGCCGTTTTTGAACTCGGCGATGCAACCGTAGGAACGGCAACGGATACGGAAGGTTTTTTTACACTTCATTTTGAAAAAAAACACATTTTACTGAAAATTGCCTACATAGGATATAAAGATACTGTTTTTGACATTCAGCTTAAAAAAGATACCGCTTTAATCGTAAATTTATTATCGGAAACGAATATTGACGAAGTCAAAATTGAAGACGACTCCTTAAATTGGAAACCGAAAACCGATGAATTATCAGGCAATTATAAATATATTCCGGCAGAAAATTATAAAAAAGAAGAACTGAAAGCCAAAAAATTTATTTTGCCCAAACCGAAACAAAACACCAAACCGGCTGTCTCCGAGCTTTATTTTGCCGATAATAATTCGCTTTTCGGAAGACTTATTTTTATTGATAATGCACCGATTTATTCTTCCGAACAATTGGTTAAATTAATGCCGTTTATTAATGCGATTTCAGTCGGCGATTACCGGTATAACGAAGCCGATTTTCCCGCCGAATACGGCAACCGGCTTGCCCCCGTACTCAGCATTAAAATGAAAGAAGGCAGTACGGAAACATACTCCGGAACGGTTCATTTCAATTTGTTCGGTATCGGCATTTCGGCGGAAGGTCCCGTAAAAGAAAATCGTTCTTCATTTTTTGTTTCGGCAAGGAAATCGTATCTGAATAATTTTTATACCGATTTATTCAGAAAAGACAATTCCGGAGAAGAGTTATATTGGTCGCAACCGTCTTTTTGGGATATGAATTTAAAATACACACATCAACTAACCGAAAGAAGTCAATTCTCGGCAAGTTTTTTTCATAATTACAACCGACTGACATACGGTGTAAACGAAGAACCGGAAGATTCGATTACGCACGGAACACATCGGAATATTACTTCTTCATATGCAAATACGACAGTAAGCATGATTTTTAATCATAGGTTTTCCGAAAATATTTATTTTAATTCGACTGTTTTTTTCAGTAATTACAAATCCAAAAATGCTTTTGTCGGCGATTCTATCGGCATAAGCAGCGGGGCAAGTACATACATAAATCGATACAATGCAGCATACGCATCGGGCAACAACGATTTGGGTTTAAAATTAATAAGCGGATACAATTTGAATAATGAACACCGACTGCTGTTCGGTGCAAATATTACAAACCGGCATTTTAAAACCGTTGATGCAAAATTGGTATTAAACGATTTTGAACATACGAACAATATTGATACAACTTGGAACTCGGATGCTGTAAATGCACAAGAATACGCTGTTTTTGCACAAGATAATTTTTCGGTAAACGATGCGTTGAATATAAACGGCGGATTGCGATTTTCCGCTTTCGTAAACTCCGGAACAAGCTATTTTTCGGTTGAGCCGAGATTATCGGCAAATTATAACTTGTTTAAATTTCTGTCATTAAATTTTGCTTACGATTATCATAAAGAATACGTGCATTTGCTTACGGGAAATTCACTCGGCTTAACATCCGATATTTTTATTCCCTCTTCCGAAAGTATTTTACCGCAAATTACCAATCATTTTGCCGCCGGAGCAAAAATTAATCTGCCGTTCGACATTAAACTGAAAGGAAGCGTTTTTTACGATAACATTACAAACTTATACGATTATAAGAATTCTTTCACCTTTTTCGATTTTCCGAATAAAAAAATAATGACCGGAATGCATATCGAAGACAGAATTGTTCCCGCCAAAGGAAATTATACCGGCATTCGTACGGTTTTATTAAAAAAATACAAAGGATTTTCGATAAATATAGGACATACGATTTCCGATTTTACGGTAAAATCCGACAGTATAAATTTTGCACAAGCATACCCGTATCGAAATAATCGAAGAAATGAGTTCAATTTAAAATTATCTTATGCAATTAATGAAAATTTGAATGTTTTTGCAAATTGGACCTACCGATCCGGAAATTTCGTAACACTTCGAAAACAGCACTACATACCTTATGAATACAATAACGGGCAACTCGGTACCGGAAACTTGCCCGATGCAAGCACAATGTACTTAACCGATTACACACAAAATCCGCCCTTTAACCGAAATGATTTTAAATTACCGGCATACCACCGGCTTGATATAGGAATTGATTATAAATATGAAAATCATTCGTTCGGCATACATATATATAATGTGTATAATCGTAAAAATCCGGATTTAATTGATTATAAACGAAGCGTTCTTACAAACCAAACAAGCAATCAAGCAGTTAATTTTACGAACTTACCATTTTTCCCGACCGTAAATTATTCTTATCATTTTGAATATTAAACCATTGCAGAGATGCTCCGGCAGGGCATCTCTTTTATAACAATGCTCCGGCAGGGCATCTCTTTTATAACACCGGCAGGGCATCTTTTTTATAGACTTTCCAAGTCTTAAAGACCTGGAGAGTCTTGGATAGTCTTATTATTGCAACCTTTTATCAAAAAAACTTGTCTTTATAAAAAACCTTTTCATAAATTTGTCGTATAAATATATTATAAAACGAAGTTCTTTATAAATTAAATTACTATGAAAACTTTAAAACTTACACTCTTACTCACATTTTTATTCTTCTTTATTTCCGGTTTTTCCCAAACAAGTTGGACAGGCAGCGGAGACGGAACATCTTTTACAGACCCGATTAATTGGAATCCAAACACTGTTCCTACATCCGGCAGTACAATAATATTTGATACCGGAGGGGATATTACCGTTACAAATATTCCGAATTCATTTGTACAAGCTTCCTCGCTTTTGGAAATTACAATACGAAATAATACACATGTTACATTTCTGGAAAATACAAGTGATATATCTTTGTATGTTACGACATTAAACGTTGAAGATGGCAGCCGTTTAGCTTTAAGAGGGAATGCCGTTATATCCGTATCGGTAAGTTCCGGAAATATTTCCGGAACATTGGATGCCGGAGATAAGCATAATTTCAATTCCTTCAATACCGGAGAATACTATTTCGAAAATAATTCAAAATTTGTAACAGCAAACCCCGCAGGTTTTTCCGAAAGTATGCAGGGACAATATTCATATACTGCACACCTTTTCTCAATTTTATACAACGGAACGGCGGCACAAACAACCGGTTTTACCGCAGTACCGCCATACCCTTTTCAGAAAATTAAAATTAATAATTCCGCAAAGGTAACATTAGACCAAACTATTGAAACAGACACTTTAAATATCGCCGACGGCACATTTGAAATAAACAACCGAAAATTGACAATTCTCGGAAATATAGCATATAACGGAGGAGCATTATCCGGAAATCTTGCTTCTTCTGTATTAGAAATTAACATTCCTGCCGGCAATACCATCAATATCAATACACCGTTGAATTTAGATTCTTTAATTATTAACAATAACAATAACAATATTAATGCAACTGTTCAATTAATATCAAGTAATATATTAGACGTAAACAATCTGTATATCAGCAGCGGAAAGTTATCTATAGGAAATGCGGAACTTTCTGTTGAAAATTCTTATTTCAGAAATACGGGAAACGGACTTTTGGAGGGAGGATCCAATGCAAAATTAACTTTTAATAACTTAAGCCATCAACCCTCGGGTCTGGATTATTTGGAACTTTATGACTTAAAAAATAACAGCTCCTACTCTATTACTTTAGAAAATAATTTAATCATACATAATTTATTGGTACTTAAATCCGACTTAAACATAGGTTCATACACCTTAAATTTGGGCGGTATTTATGTTTACGACGGAGGCGTTTTATCCGTAACGGGAAATTCTCGTATAAATATTATATATTCAAATTTATCCCAACCGGAAATGACTTTAAACTTTGCCCCCGGTAATCACATCAACACCTTATCTATTGACAGAGCAAATTTTACGGTAAAAACAGCCGGCAGCTTAACTGTTGATAACCTATTAAATATAAGTCAAGGAAAAATCGACATACTTGACACATTATCTCTTACTCAAAATGCAACAATAAATTATTCACAAACAAGTTATATTTTAACCGAGCCGGGTGCTTATCTCAAAAAATCTCTTATTGCGGGTGACACCTACACCGTACCCGTAGGTACCGAAAATTACTACGCACCGATAAACATTATGCCTTCTTCAGCAACCGATTGTTTTTTTGCCGTTCACGATACGATTTATTCCGAAGGCAATTTCGGAGTGCCGTTTACGGAAAAAAACGTGAATTTACGATGGGAAATAGAGCCCCAAACAACAAATACCGACTTCGGTTTAATTTTAAATTGGGATATAAATGCCGATGCAGGCAGTTTTGAATTAACTAATGCGTATATATCGAATTTTGACGGAGAAGAATGGAATGTTCCCGCCATAACTACAGGAACAGTATCGGCAGGAATAGCAACATTAAGCAGAACATCGGTAAACGCCTCCGGCTTTTTCGGTGTTTTTTCGGGAACAAACACACTGCCCACAGCTTCCGCCAATGAAATTTATACACTCAAAAATACGAACTACGTTTTTAATTCCGGTGAATTCAACTATAATGATGAAGACGGCGATGAATTTGTAAAAATAAAAATTTTGCAAGTTCCCGACAAAGGGACACTTTTTATTGATGATAATAATAACGATACTTTTGACAACGGAGAAAATTTATTTCAAAACGAGCAAATTCAAGTTTCTGATATTGATAACGGCTTATTGAAATATATGCCGCTTGCAGACGAAGTCGGAGTACCTTATACAGATTTTAAATTTAAAGTAAGCGACGGGCTTCAATACAGTACGGATGCGGATACAATGACCGTAAATGTCAGCAACAACCGTCCGCCTGCGGCACCCGGCGAACAAGTTTTCAGTATTCCGGAGCACAGCCCGCAAGGAACCCTTGTCGGAAAAATAGAAGCAAGCGACCCCGACGGAGATAATGTATTCTTCTATCCGCAGGAAGGCATTGTATATTCCGATGCTTTTAAATTGAACGACGACGGAACCATTACCGTCGATAATTCAAGTCTGTTGGAATTTTCGCTGAACCCTTCTTTTGAATACAATATTGATGTTTGTGATGACGGACAGCCCGAATTATGTACACCCGTTCATGTTATCATTAATCTCGAAGAAGTTGTCAGAAATTTGGTGCCGGCAAATTTTATTTCGCCCAACGGCGACGGGCATAACGACCGATGGCTCGTAAAAGGACTCGACACAGGCGTTTACGAAGCATATATTTTTAATGCCGACGGCAAACTGTTGTTTCATTCCGCCGATTACAAAAACGGTTGGGACGGTACAAGCAGAGGCAGGCAACTCCCTCCGGGCGTATATTACTATTTACTGAAATCGCCCGATACCGAACTTAAAGGGACTATAACTTTGGTCAGATAATTTTGTAATCGATAAAAAACAATAAAATATTCCTGCGTTTTGTATGAAATTTGCGGAGCGATAATTCAGAAAGATATATTATGCTGAAAAAAATACTTTATTTAAGTTTCGTTTTATTTGTTTTTTCAAATTCAGAAGCTCAAATATATAACATACATAATTTTTATACGCAAAACCTGTTTTTTTATGCACCGGCACACACCGGCGACAAAGAACAATTTGCGGCATTTGCCGATTACCGCAACCATTTAAGCAACCTGCCCGATGCACTGCAAACGGCAAGCGTCGGCTTACACTCACCCGTGAGTCCGAAAATAAATTTGGGCGGACTGATAAAAACACAAAATGTCGGATTGCTTCAAACCTTATCCGCTCGATTAGATTATTCTTTCAGAACGCATATTTCAGATAATCAGACGATTGCATTCGGAATAAACACGGGAATTATGCAACGAAGTTTAAACTCGGCTAATGCAATAGTTGCCGACCCCAACGACCCCGCTCTTTCTCCGGATTATATAAAAAAATACATTTTCTTTGCCGGCGCATCGTTAAACTATAAATTTAAAAAGCTGAATTTTGATATAGGCATTCCGTCAATCTATCGTTCGACCGATTTGTTAAATACAAATTATTTTACCTTTTTATCTTACGATATTTTCTCGAAAAACAATATTTGGCAATTTCAGCCCTCCGTTCTTGCCGTTTATAATTCTTCAAAAATTTTTGATGCCCACATAAATTTTCTGGTAAATTACGAAAATGTTTTTTGGATTCAGCCGACCTATAAGCTAAACGGAAGCATGGTTATATCGGCGGGCGTAAACCTGAAAAAAATAGGTATCGGCTATGCTTACGAAACAAATTCGGGTGTGCTTTCTTATATCGGCGGAGCTTCGCACGAAATTATTTTATCTTACGGATTTTTCAAAAAAAGAATACAACCGGGCGATACAACAAAGGCAACAAATTCATACGCTAATCCGAAACTGAAAGGAAAAATAAACGGTAAAACTTATGAAGAATATGTTGCTGCCAATAATCACGGTTTTTACAACAACATTTTGGACTTAACCGATTCTATCCACAAAGAAGAAATAAAAAAACAGGATTCGATAAAAACGATTGCAAATCAAGATTCCGTTAAACAAGCCCTTTTAAATAAAGCAAGGCAAGATTCAATCAATCAAGCACGTATCGATTCAATCGCACAAGCAAAAAGAGATTCGGCAAGACAGCATGCACTCCGGCATTTGAATGATAACGAATTGAAGATTTTGCAAAAAGGCGTACATTTTGAACTCAATTCGGCACAACTGTCGCAAAAAGCTCGTAATTATCTGGACAGCGTAGCTAATTTAATTATCAAAAACAAGAATATCAAAATCCTGGTTACCGGTTATACCTGTGATTTAGGAACGGAAAAAGTAAATCTGCGATATTCGATTGACAGGGCGGAAGCCGTAAAATATTATCTTATTCAGAAAGGAGTTCCGCCGGAAAGAATTTCGACCGATGCCGGTTTGGATGCAGAGCCGGTAGTGCCCAATACAAACGAGCATAACAGAAGTTTAAACCGAAGAGTCAGTTTTTCCGTTATAAAAGAATAACAAACAGGGGATAATAATTTCATCCCCTTTTTCATTTCACAATCATCCGAATTTTCTCAATTTTCGGACCCTCAACTTCAATTACTTCAAAAATAAATTTTTCGGTTTCAATAATTTCATTCTCTTTCGGAATTTGTTCGTAAAGAAAAAATATGTAGCCGGCAAGTGTTTCAAATTCTTCCGATTCGGGAAGTTCAAATTTGTATTTTTCATTCAAATAATCAATTTCAATACGTGCCGAGAAAATATATTCTTTCTCATTAATTTGCGTTTCCGTATAAATATCGGCATCGTGTTCATCTTTTATTTCTCCGAAAATTTCCTCAATAATATCTTCCATTGTAACAATTCCGGAAGTTCCGCCGAATTCATCAACTACCAAGGCAACACTTTTATGTTCTTTCAGGAGTTTATTCAACAACTTATTTGCCTGCATGGTTTCCGGCACAATCGGCATAGTTTGCAAAGCCGATTTTATGGTTTTGGAATGCTTAAATATTGCCAGCGTATGCACATAACCGATGATATTATCGATATTATCTTTATAAATAAATATTTTGGAAAATCCGCTTTCAATCAATTTCTTTTTAACAGATTCAATATCCGACAAACTATTCTCGGCAACAATTTCGTTTCTCGGAATCATACATTCCCGCACTTTTGTTTCCGAAAAATCCAAGGCATTTTTAAATATTTTCACATCGCCGGAATCTTCCGTATTTTCAATATCCGAATCTTCCGTTTCCGCCAGAAAATAATCCAAATCAATTTTTTTCAAACTTGTTTTTCCTTGTTCAAAATTAACTTTTCGCCCTTTAAATACCGTAATAAACCATACCGAAAACCAAACACTGAATTTTGCAATCGGATACAGTAAAATATAAAAAATAAGAACCGGAAACGCCAATTTCGATAAGAAAAAATTAGAATTTTGTTTAAAAACGGTTTTAGGTAAAAATTCTGCCGTAACAAGAATTAATACGGTTGACAATACGGTTTGAACCAATAAAATTATAAAATCATTGGAACTTATCCACCGTTCAATATACGGCTCGGCAACTTTTGCAAAAAAAATTCCGTATATTACCAAAGCAATATTATTTCCTACCAACATGGTTGAAATATACTGCCCCGGATTATCGGTAAATATCCGAATAATGCCCGAAGAAGTGCTTTTTTGCTTTTTATCTACCTCAATTTTTAACCGATTGGCGGAAATAAACGCAATTTCCATTCCCGAAAAAAAAGCGGAAAAAATTAATGAAATAAAAATAAATAAAAGCCCGGAAGTCAACATTTTTAAAATATAAAACAATAATTTTGTGCTGAATATTAAATATAAAATATAAAATTAAAATATTTCTGTTAATTTTGTTTGAAAGTTTGCAAATTTATGAAGATTTTTAAATCCAAAAAAACAACAAAAGAAGAGAATGAAAGACTTCAGGAAGAATTGCAATCTATTAATTCTGATTTTAAATCGTTGTATCACAGATATTCGGAAATTTTTCATAATATCCCCGTCGGAATAATACTGTTTGACGAACATCTGAAAATAATTGAAACTAACGATACGTTTCTTGAGATTTTTAATGTCAAACAATCTGAAATCATTAATTTTAATCTTGCCGAAATAAGCGATAAACGAATTTTACCGGCTTTTCTGCAAGTAAAAAAAGGTTTTGAAGGTTTTTATGACGGTGAATATCGTACAACCTTTAAAAAATTAGACCTTTATATTTCCGTCCACACAAAGCCCTTTACATTTGAATACGAAGGCAGCATTATTAAAGGCGGAATTGCTTTATTTAAAGATATTACCGAGCACACTTTAGCCGAAAGTGCCGTTAACAAATCTTACGATACTTTTCAACGAGTAACCGACAACGTAAATGCCGTAATTTATGTTATCGACCCGAAGAATTTCAAAATACTGTTTATGAACAGTAAAGCAAATCGGGTTTTCGGAGAAAAAGTCGGGAAAGTATGTTATAAAGAATTTTTTAACAGAACAGAGACTTGTGAAACCTGTCAGGTAAAAATTCTTACGGAAAAAAATACGCCGATCGGTAAATTTTCCGAAACCGAATATTTTGAGGAACATACAAACCAATGGTTTCAACTCTCATACGGTTTTATCGAATGGATTGACAACCGAAAAGTAATGTTGCTTACATCAATAGACATTACGGAAGTAAAAAAAGTCCAAAAAAAATATATTGAACAAAGCAAAGAATTTGAAAACACACTGAAAAAATTAACCGAGCAAAACGAACGCATACACAAACAATCAGAAGAATTAAAAGTTTCCGGTGCCATAAAAGACACTATGTTCTCCATTATTGCACATGATTTAAGAGGTCCTGTCGGAAATATAACTACCGCACTGGACATTATCAGAGACGATATTGACGAGCTCACGAAAGACGAAATTTTAGACATTATAAAACCGCTGAGAAATTCTGCCGGTGCAGCATATAACCTGCTGGTAAATCTTTTGTTCTGGGCAAAAAACGAAAGCGGCGAAACATTTTTTATAAAAGATGAAATATTATTAAATGACATTATTGACGATGTTCTTATCCTTTTCGGTCCGAATATCGAAACAAAAAATATAAAACTGGTAAATAATACAGACAAAGAATATTATCTGTCTGCCGATGAGCACATGATTAATACCGTTATCCGAAATCTGATTTCAAATGCCGTTAAATACACCAAAGAAGGCGGAAACATAACACTCGACACCAAAGAAATAAGCGGGAAAAACGGAAAACAATTTGTAAGATTCTCTGTGCAAGACGACGGTATCGGAATTTCAGACGAAAATATTTCTAAAATATTTAATTCAAAAGAATTTTTCTCAACCTACGGAACGAATAAAGAAAAAGGAACCGGCATAGGTATTATTTTAATTAAAGATTTTGTTGAAAAACACGACGGATATTTAGAAATTGAAAGTAAAACAAATAAAGGTACAAAAATTTCTGTTTTTTTACCGCTTGATTAAATTACCGAAATATTGAAAATTTTTACAAAGAAATACAATCTGATTGCAGGTATTCTTTTTATACTTATCATTGTTATGTTCAGTGGTTTATATCTTTTTAAATCGCTGAAAAATTCCTTTGCTTCCGAAAATATAAATTCTGCCGTTGAAACACTCAGCCGAACAGAAAATTTTCTTTTTCGACAATACGCACAAAACAAAAAAACACTTACAGCTTCCCGGCGATTTATTAAATTTATTCTTGAAAACCCTGAAAATATTATAGTTGACACATCGAATACCGTAAAAATAAAAGCAAAAAAGAAAAACCAATCCTATAATAAAACAATTGAACTTCCTTCCGTAAAAATTAATAACCTTTTAATCCGAAATCTTAATGAATTTACGGATAAGCAACTGTACATCAACAATATTTATTGTGAAATATGGGAAAAATCCGGAAATCATTTTGTAAGAATTGCATCAGCAAAACAAGACGAAAAAAACAACTGTATTTTTATAAATTCGGATGAAGAACCGGCAAAAACAATTTTAACCGGCAGCGAATATCAGGAAACAATTCAAAAAAAATCAAATTTAAAATTTGCATTGTCATTTCCGATTTATTACAACGGAGAAATTATTTTTTTAATACGTATTGAAAACAACAACAATATTTTATCATCAATCAACTTGCTGTTTAAAAACGACAACATTCTGATAATTAACAAAGAAGGGCAAATTATTTCGGGAAAAGACAATAACAACAATTTACCGGATATGTTAAATCTGAAAAAAGGAATAACACAAAAAACAAAAAATCTGCAAACAAAAACAGTTAATGATAAAATTTTATATTTCCGTTATATTCCTGAACTTTCCGTATATATCGGACACATTAAAAACAAAAACAGTGAAAATGCGGTTTTAAAAAAGTCTAAACAAAATATTATTTTCACAACTTTCAGTCTTACAATAATTCTTGTATTATTTTTTATTTTTATTCAATATAAAAACAAACAAAAACAAACCAATATTCTTTCCGAATTAAACCGATTATTACCCTTAAAGGGAAACAAACCGAACTCTTTTAAAAAATTTATAATTTCCTTTGGTGAATATTTTTCCGAAATTAATAAAATTACGGGCGAAATTGCAAATGAAAAGTACATATCAAAGATAAATGAGAAGTACAAAAATGACAGATTATATTCTAATTTAATAAGTATAAAGAATGCCTTTCAAAAAATAAAACAACAAGAAACAGCGAAAAAAACAGAGCTTAAATTAAAGGAAAACTTTAATAAATCCGCTGCACAAATATCTGAAATTCTCCAATATGCATCCGGCTTGGAAGATTTATCCCATAAAATTATAAAACATATCTCAGAATTTATCGGTGCCGAACAAATTGCATTATTTATAGTTGACGAAGACCTGAAAAAGAATAAATCTTTAAAAATGGTTGCAAGTTATGCCTATTCGAAACAAAGAACCGCTCAAAAAGAATTTAATATAAATGAAGGATTAACAGGCAGAGCATATCTTGAGAAAAAATCTGTTTTTTTAACCGAAATACCTGACAATTACACATTTATAGAATCCGGCTTCGGATTTCAAAAACCCGGTTGTTTGTTGATAGTTCCCTTAATTTTTAACAACGATGTACAAGCACTTATTGAATTAGGAAGTATAAATATTATAAATGAAAAACAGATTAAGTTTTTGGAAGATACAGGAGAAAATATTGCTTCAACCATTGCAAACTTAAAACACTCAAAACAAACTGAAATATTGTTGAAACAAACAACCGAACAATCAAGAGAAATTGAAGAACAACGAAAAACGCTTGAAGAAAAAATTAACACACACCGTAAGCAAAACCGAAATCTTGACAAACAAATTCTTCAATTAATAGAAATTATCGACTCCATAAAATCCGTATCTTATCTTATTGAATACGATTTAAAAGGCAATATTATGGATGTCAGTTCAAAAGTTATAAATATTTTTGAAGCAAATAAAGAAGACTTTATATCCAAAACACATAAAGATATTGTTAAAACCGAAAAATATACTCAAAATTATCAAAATTTCTGGAACGATTTGGCGGCAAACAAAACACAATACCTTGAAGAAACTTTAAATGTAGGGAAAAAAGAAATTTTAATGACACAAACTTATGTTCCGATAAGAAACGTAAGAAGAAAAATATACAGGATTTTATCAATCGGTACAATTAAAGAATAATTGTGGATTCAAACAAAAACATATCAGCAAAAAAATCATTATTCCGTTATATTTTAATAATATTCTTACTTTCAACGGGTATTATTTCGACTGTCTCAATTATAAATTTGAGAAAATATAAGCATATTCAAGATATAAAAATTAATAAAATTATTTCTGAAAAAATTACGGAAAAAATTACGGATGAATTTCAAAAAGCATCCTTAACATCTCAATTAATCTCTCGGAATATCGAAAATAATAATACCGGTATATCCGAAGAACTGAAAACGAAACTTGAAAACATTATTAAATCTGATACCGGCATAAAAGGAATATTTTTATTTTTCGGAAATCCTTCGTTATTAACCGGCAGCAAGGAAAACTTTTTGAAAGACACTGTTGAAAATTTAAAAACATTATCTTTAATTAAAACAAAAAAATCAATCCAATCTTCTTTTTACGCCGAAGATTTTAAAATAAATCAAATAAACATTGACAAACTTACCGAAAATAAAGAAACTTTAATATCCGAACCGTTTAAAATAATAACAGGAAAAAATGCTGAATACATCATTGGTTTTACTTCTCCTATATTCAACAAAAAGAATACAGTCGGCTTTATATCAGTTTATTATAACACTAAACATTTCATTTCACATAGTACGACTGATAAATTTTCCGAATGCAATTTCATCCTTTTATCTCCCGAAAAAAATATAATTTTAAATTCCGTGAACCCGCAAAATCTCGGCAAAAATATTTTAAACCTTCACGGAACTGAATATAATCTATATACAAAACTACATCAAAACAGTAAAAATATTTCCGGAAATATTTCAAAAATAACGATAAATAACACAGAATTTGATTTTTTAAGTTCCTGCAAACTCCCTTCTGACCCTAATTACAAAAATCTGTTAATTTTATATATTACCTTAAGTTTTATTGTTCTTATCCTCGGAACAGTATTCCTCATATATTTATTAAAAAAATCATTTTTACCTTTAGAAAAGATATTCAATTCAATTAAAATATTGAGTAAAGGGGGAACAAATTTTGAAACCCCGGAAAAGCTGAAAATTGAATTTAAAAAAGCAACCGAGGACTTAAATAAAATTTCAAATTTCAATAATGAAATATCAATATTTGCCGAACAAATTATTTCCGAAAATTATGACGTATATTTAAAAGAACGTTCGGAAATTGACAATCCGGCAAAAGCTCTTAACAAAATTTCAGCTTATTTAAAAAATAAAAAACATAAACAAACAAAAGAGGAGCAGGAAGTTTCTTTGCAACTTTGGATGCGTAAAGGACGTTTTGAGATTTCCGAAGCCGAACGTTTCAGTTCAAAAGATATCCGAGACCTTTCATACAATATTATTCGTTCCGTCGTAAATTATATCGAAGCACTGATGGGCGGAATTTATTTATACGACAAAGAAAATGAAACCATCGAATTAATTGCCGCTTATGCTTACAACAAACAAAAACATTTCAACGCAAAGTTTAAACCCGGCGAAGGTATTGTAGGTGCCTGTATTTTAGAAAAGAAAAAAATAATATTAAATCACATTCCCGAAGACTACATTAAAATCTCAACGGGCTTAGGCAGCGGTACACCTTCGTATATTGCCGTTATTCCCATATTTTTTAAAAACGAAATAAACGCCGTCGTTGAAATTGCCTTTATGAACAAACCCGAAGATTATAAAATAGAATTTATTGAACAACTAAACGACAGTATCGGTGCCTGGATTGATGCTTCGTTAATCAGCACAAAAACAACGGAACTTCTTGAAATATCTCAAAAACAAACAAAAGAACTTGCCGAAAAAGAAGACGAATTAAACAAAAAAGTTGCCGAATTACAAGAAATACAAGAAAAAACCGATGAAATAAATACACGATATAAAAGCATGCTTAATGCTGTAAATCAGACTATTATGACCGTTGAATATACGCTTGACGGAACCATTATTAATTGTAATTCCGTTTACACGGAAATAATGGGATTTGAACCCAAAGACATTAAAAATAAAAATGTATTAGAACTTGTAAAAGATCAATCCGAAGGTTTAAAACAAATAATAGAAGAAGTAAAAACCGGAAAAACCGTAAAGCAAAAAGTTAAGCGTTATACAAAGTTCGGCGAAGAAAAACAACTTACCGCAACCTACACTCCCTATTACGACAAAGAAGGAAAAATCAGCCAAATTCTTTTCTTCGCTTTCGACATCAGCAATGTTGATTAACATCAAATTTTTTATTAAAATTTATCAAATAATATTAATTTTGCAAAAAAAACAGACAAATGAATACAGAAATAAATTACCTCGGATTAAAACTTAAAAACCCGATTATTGTCGGAAGTTGCGGCTTAACAAATTCAGTCGAAAACATTGAAGAGCTTGCAAAAAACGGTGCTGCCGCAGTTGTTCTTAAATCAATTTTCGAAGAAGAAATAATGATGGAATATCATGCAACTTTAAAAAATGCAGAGCCGGAAGATTTAAAGTATCTTGATTACTACGACTACAAAATCAAGCAAGAAAATGTAAAAAAATACATTGAATTGATAAAAGCAACAAAAAAAGCTGTTGATATTCCCGTAATTGCAAGCATCAATTGCACAAGTTCGCACGAATGGACTTATTTTACGAAAAAAATCGAAGAAGCCGGTGCCGATGCTTTGGAACTCAATATCTTTATGATGCCCTATCAAAAAGATAAAACCGGAAGCGATAACGAAAAAATATATTTTGACATAATCGAAAAAGTAAAATCACAAGTCAAAATTCCGGTTTCCCTGAAAATGAGTCACTACTTTTCAAATCTCGGTCGTTTTATCGAAAGATTGTCCGAAAAAGTTGACGGATTGGTGTTATTCAACCGTTTTTACAGCCCCGATTTTGATATTGACAACGAAAAACTGTTTGCCGGACATATTTACAGCTCAAAATTTGAAATGCACATTCCGCTTCGCTGGATTGCCATGACACACGGACATGTTCATTCCCATATTGCCGGCTCAACCGGTATTCATTCCGGAGCAGACATTATAAAAATGCTTCTGGCAGGTGCCGACGCAACTCAAATTGTAACAACAATTTATCAACACGGACCCGAACAAATTAAAAAAATGCTCGGCGAATTGGAAGAGTACATGAAAAAACATAATTACACAAGCATTAATGATTTTAAAGGCAAATTAAGCTTGAAAAAAGCCGAAAACCCGTCGGCATTCTATCGTGTACAGTTTATGAAATATTCGGAATTTGAAAAATAATAATACCTAAATATAAATATTCTAATCGTCAGGCAAGATTTAATTATCTGCCTGACGTTTTTTTTGAATAAAAAGTTATAAATTTGAACAGTGAAAAATCTTACGATTATAAAACCTTTTAAATTAAATATCAAATAAAAATAAATTAATATGAAAACAATAATTACTTTAATAATCGTTTTTTTAATATCCGTTAATTTATACAGCCAAAAAATAACTTATTCAATTGAGGCAGGGGCAAATTATTCGTTTTTTACAAATTCTGAACATAAAACACAAGATCAAGAAACACATACTATATATACATCATCAGGCGGATATTATACAATAACTGCTGTAGATTTGAATTCTTCAGAGAAAAAAATATCATCAAAGGGCAAAACCGGATTTTTCATAAATAACAATTTTTCATTTCCCGTAAATAAATTTATTAGATTTAAAACAGGTTTCGGACTTAGTTTGAATAATGCTGACTTAACAACCAAAGTTAAAGATTTGAATTATACTACATTTTCTTTTTATGAATATGAAAATAAAGCAACTTATAATATATTTCAAATTAAAATTCCTCTGCAATTACAGTTAAGTTTTTTTAACGAAAAACTATTATTATCAAACGGAATATCAATATCAGCTATAATTAATGCTAAAAATACTTTCGAAACAAATGCAACAAACAGCTATACATATATCGCTGATAATGATTTTGAAAATATTTTTGTAAATTTTAATTCCGGATTTGAATACAATATTTTCAAAAAGGTTTATATCGGAGTTCAATACGAATATAGTGCTACGAAATTAATGACAGAAAATACTTCTTATCAGACACAATCGTTTTACATGCTGAACTATAACAAAATACACTTAAATAATATTTCGCTGAATCTATCTTATAAATTTTAAATAATTTAAAACAGATACATCTTATTATATTTGTAACCGAAAAACAGTAGAATTTTAATCCCTTACGATTTTTATAAAAATCGCATAATTTCATTCGAGTAAAGAAACACGAAGCGGATGCATAAAGATAATTTCAAGCTAACTCAAATTCGGGCATTTATTTTATTTTGAAAAACAATCATAATTCACTGTTTTTTTAATAATTGCAGTTATTTTGGTTTAGTAGCGATGAATAATGCGAGTTATTTTTTTGCTCATAATTAGAATTACAAAAAACTTTCAACTTTTCTCTTTCATCTTTCAACT
>CAZCPV010000016.1:0-20742 GCA_964500765.1 uncultured Draconibacterium sp. | reverse complement strand
TACGTGTTTCCGGCAAAAAACGGAAAACCGGCAAAGGTAATTGCTCTTTCACATTTATATGCGTATTGTTTTGATGCGTATCGGTAAAAAAACCGAAACCTTCGCGTTAAGAGAGGGTTTCGGTATTAACTTTTTAATTTAATAAATAAATTAAATCTTATGTACAAAAAAATAATAATATCGGTATTTGTAATTTGTTCAATATTTGTTGCTGATGCACAAACTTTTAAAAAAGATGACCTGCTAATTGATTTAGGTGCCGGTTTTGGAGAAAGTTGGTTTACACAGATAAAAGCTAAGCCAATGTTTAATATAAGTATTGAAAACGGCATTTTAAATATGTCTAATTTTGCAAGCTTAGGTATCGGGGTTTATGGTTCTCATTATAATGCTTATTATGAAAAGGATGAATACTTGACATCTGTTATTGCTGTAAAAGCTGTTCTTCATTTTACAATTTTTAATTCAAGAAAATTTGATTTTTATGCCGGCAGCCTTGATGGGATAATTTTTAATCAAAGTCACTATTATATTGGGAATATACTTTTTTCTGATGATACTATCATGCCATATACTAATATTCTTATTGGTTCAAGGTGGATGTTAAAAGATAATTTTGGTGTATTTGCTGAATTACATAGTTTTTATCCTCTTATTACAGGAGGTGTAACTATTAAACTTTAAACTAAAATTACAAGAAATGTGTATTTTAATCTTTTTATTATAAATTCAGATAATATTAAATTATTGAATTTTAAATACATTAACATCAAAAACATAAGAGGTTTTATAAAAATACCTTTTATGTTTTTTTATTCCAAATTCAATTTATCTTTCAAAAAATCGTCCTTAAAATCTTTCAACAGGTGCATTGCGTTATTTTCTTTTAATTTTTCTTTTATAACGGCTCTTTTATTAATCAATGCCTTTGAAAGTTCTTTGGCAAAAGTCAGTTCATCCATATTTTCCAATTCCTTATCGGAAAATCGGCTGTGAAAATCATCGGAAATCGGCTGAACAATACATACACATTTAAGCGAATCGGTTCTATTATCATAATTTTCGCAATATTTAGCTTCCAAGCCCGCAACGGTATGAATTCCCGTCAAATAAATATATCCGAAAAGACCTGCCGCAGCAAGTAAAATTACAACAAGAAGAATTTTAAATGCTTTTTTGGTCAAAAATCGTACGACAATAATCAAAATAACTAAAGCAATTGCACCGATAATAATAGTTTCTTTATCCATAAAACAGAAATTTATAATAAGTTTGCGAAAAATTTACAAGCGTAAAAATATAATTTTTTATTATTGAAAAAAAGACAATGACAAATAAAAAAAATTACAAGGATAAAAATCGAAGCAAAAAAAAATATTCAAATAAATCGGCATTCAAAGCTCCCGAGAAAAATGAAGAAATCAGATTAAATAAATATCTGGCGAATGCCGGCATTTGTTCCAGACGAGAAGCCGATAAATTAATTACGGACGGTTTTATTAAAGTTAACGGAAAAATTGTTACCGAGCTCGGTACAAAAGTTAAAAAATCGGATACCGTAAAATTTAAAAATAAAATTATCGGTTTCGAAAAACACGTTTACATACTTTTAAACAAGCCGAAAGGTGTGTTAACAACCGTTTCGGACGACAGAGGGCGAAAAACGGTTTTAGATTTTTTTAAAAATAAAGTAAGCGAACGTATTTATCCCATAGGTCGATTGGACAAAGATTCAACCGGAATTTTGCTGCTGACAAACGACGGCGATTTAACAAAAAAACTTACGCATCCGAAATACAATAAAAAGAAAATTTATCATATCTTTTTAAATAAAGATTTAGAAAAAAAAGATGCCGAAAAATTGGTTGCCGGCATTGACCTGGAAGACGGTTTCATGAAATTCGATACCCTCGCCTACCCCGACCCGAAAAGTAAAAAAGACATAGGCGTTGAAATTCATTCGGGCAGAAATCGTATCATACGCCGAATGTTTTCCGAACTCGGATACGAAGTTTTAAAATTAGACCGAGTTTATTTTGCCGGTTTAACAAAAAAAGATTTAAAACGAGGAAAATGGCGATTTTTAACTCAAAATGAAATTGCAAACCTTAAAAAAGGAAGTTATGAATAAATTTGGGATAATTTTTGTTGTAAAAGAACCAAAACCTATAAAAAACAAATAAAAAAATGAAAAAACTGCTTTTAATTCTCATTATCGTAATTCCGTTCCGAGTTTTCGGACAATTGTATTATTATCCGATAACCAACGCAAATATCAACAAAACACAAAAATTCTTTTTTGTTGACAATCACACAATTTTGTGGAAACTTAAAATGAAAAAAGACGTAAAACCGTTGATAAAAGATTTACCTTTTAACACCATAAAATATTATGATTATGTTACACCGAAAGAATATTTAATTACCGATGATTACATATTTTTCCCGAACGATAAAAGTCTTTTGGTTTTAAACAGAAAAGGCAAATTGGTGATGAATATGATTGCTCCGCGAAAACAACTTTTCGACAGTACGGAATTCAGCAAATTTACCATATCAACCCCCGGAGGAACTTGCGAAGGCAATGCCGGGAAAGGTTATTTTATGGAGTTTTGCGGCAATTATTTATTTTACGTAACCGGAAATAAAATGATTTGTATGAATCGCAAAAATTTTGAAATCGTAGAAGAATACGACTTTAAAAATTTTAAAAACAGAGCAAAAGCTCCTTTTCATAAATACATTTTCGAAGCCGTAGAATTTACCGTTGAAATTGAAGGAAAAGATTTAGTAAATTAAATTTTACAACAATACGGAAAAAACAATTTTATCCGAATTATCCACAACTTTCAAACAAAAACTTGTAAAAGCCGACATCACTTTTGCTCCCGTTCGTATAATTTTAGAATTGCTTATAAGCCATACACATTTAATTTGTTTTTTCATATCTTTTAAGGCATGTTGCCAAATAATTCTGGCTTTATTATCAAAACCGGTCATTTGTGTCGAATCCCAAATAAGGGTAACTTTTTGATTCTCGGCGGAAGCAAATAATTCTTTCCATTCACCGACACCGTATTCGGCATCTTTTTCGGTAAAATGTCCCGTAAACGTAAATTTCAAACAATCTTCACCTTTAAAAGAAACCAATTCTGCCTTTACATTAATTCTGTCTTGCTCTCCCATTAGTTAATTTTCATTAGATTCTGTAAAAAAAACACAAAAATATAATTATCTGTATATCCGGAAAAGAATATTTTCGAATTTTACTTCATTTTTTTATTTCATTCCCGTTTCTGTTTATAAAATACGTTATTCTTAAAGCTTTGTTTCGTTAACTTGTTAAAATTTAACATGTCTTATAACACAAAATACACGGAATAACAGACAAAATCAACTTTGCCGAAAATTATAAAGCAGCAAATATTTCAAATTTGATGTTTTTTATTATTTTAGCATTTTAATTACAGAAACAGAAATTAATTGAAATGAAAACTATAAAACCGCTTTTCAACCGTTTTTCCGTTTTAACGGGAATTTTCTTTTTTTCGATTTTTAATCTCGCATGGATTTCAACCGGCGATTATGATTTCGGAAATCTTAAAAATAAAGATTATTATAAAGACTTATTCGGGCAAGTCGATCTTTTGAAACTTGCAGATGCAGATGATTTTTACGAAAAAGGAAATACCAAAATGCTTGATGCGGAAAAATATTTCCGTAAAGCCGACGGGTTTAAAAAAGTTGCCGAAAATTACGGCGGAAAAACACTCCGAAAAGTAAAACGGTACGAAAAAAAAGGGGTAAAAACTGCTTTAAAGGCATATGAATATTATTTTAAAGCATCGAATATTAAATTTCATGTTTATTCCGATAAGCTGAAAAATATGAATACCGACAATTCCAAAAAGCACCTTAAAGCCGAAGAAATTGCAATTAATGCCCGTTCAATATACATCCAAGGCAGCGAATTAAAAACTCAAGCCGACAAGCTAAAAGGAAAAAATAAAGTTGACGCATTAAAACTTGCTTTTGACAAACATCTTGAAGCCATTTACAATCAAGAACTTGCATTCGGTATTTACATGAACGACCCGAATATTCTTTATGACGAAAATAAAGATAAAGTAACGGATATTAATAAAAAAAATATTCCGGAAAATAAAACCGACGAACTCGTAGATGATAATACCGATAACACTTATACCCCGAAAAACGACCCGAATATTTACGAATCGAAAGAAGATTTTATTATCGAAAAACTGAATATGAGCGAAGAAGACAAATCGGTTTTGGCAGATGCAAAAGATAAAATGACCTATGCCGATAATATTATGAAAGATGTGGATAAAGGTTATTCAAAAATTGATAAAATACGAACGGAAGCGGAACTTTCGGAAGATACTTACGAAAAAGATATGAAAAATAAAATGGCTGCCGGTTTGGAAGATGTTTTATTTGAAAAAATGCTGAAAGCCGCCGATTTATATTTTAATGCAGATAAGACAAAATATGAAATTTACAAAAAATATCTGGCTAAAGCAAGAACATCCGATAACATTACCGAAGGTAAAAAACACGAAAACAATGCCGCAAAATTACATTCAAAAGCACTGCAAAAATACCATAAAGCAAATTTTTATTCGGGACACAAATCAAACAAATACATTCAAATTATGGATGCCGTTCAAACCGAACTTTCCGCAGTTCAGGAACAAGAAAACGCATTCAGCATTTATTTTAATCAAGCCGATAAAATTGTTGACATTCCCAAAAATAATACGGGAAAAACCAACGATATTCAATCTTCTCCGGAATTAACATACAACTATTCGGGCTCATTTACTTATTCAAAATACAATCCGAAACCGGTTCCGCTGAAAGCAAAAAAAGGAATTATTTTTAAAGTTCAGGTCGGTTTATTCAAAGGTTTACTGCCTTTAAAAACCTACGGAAAATATTCTCCTATAAGCTATGACACATTTAAAAACAACCCTTACAGACGATTTTTTCTCGGCGAATACCGCAGTTACAAAGCCGCCGAATATGTTCTTAACCGCATAAAAAAGAAAGGTTTAACAGACCCTTTTATCGTTGCATATGAAAACGGCGTAAAAAAATCGGCAACATACGGCATTTCAAAAATCGTGAGAGATGCTGATTTTGAAAAAACCGAAACAAAAGAAATGTCGCTGTTAACAGGCGGGGTTTATAAAAATAACAACAATAATACGTTTCAAGCCGGCAACAACGAAACAGAAAATTCTTCCGAGATTAAAGATATTTCGCAATTTAACGGATTGGTCTATTGCATTCAACTCGGCAGCTTTTCATCTCCGAAACAAAAATCGGATTTTCCGGATATTCACAATTTGATTTCGGAACACAACAAAGCTGCATATAAATATTTGGCAGGTACCTATTCGAGTTACGAAGAAGCAAAAAAAGAAAGTCAAAAACTTAATCAAAGCTATCCCGGAACATTTATCGTTGCATACAATTACGGTAAAAAAATAAGTTTAAGCCAAGCGTCCGAAATAAAAAAATCCGGAAATGCAAATAGCTCCGATAAAAAGACAACCAATAAAAACAATATTTATTTTTCCGTACAAATTGCCGCCTATTCTCATAAATTAAATGATGCTGAAATGCAGCAATTCAGCAATTTATCGAAAAGATACCCGATTAAAGTAAAACAAGTTGACGGCGGGCTGTTTCTTTATACCGTCGGAAAATACGGTACATACAAGGATGCCGCTTCGGTAAAAAAAGATATTAAAGCAATGAATTACGACGGTTTCGTGATTGCTTTTAAAAACGGAATAAAAATAAGTGCTTCGGAAGCTGTTGAAATTTTAAAACACAAATAAAAAAATTGTATTTTTGCAGAAATCTTTTTCATTTCAACTATGAGCAAAAAAGAAAAAACACATATTCGTAATGAGGAAACAACCGATACGTTAAATTCCGAAAATAAATTTTTAATTCTTTACAACGACGATTATCATACATTCGACTATGTCATCGATGCGCTTATGGATATTTGCAAACACGAGGAAGAACAGGCGGTTCAATGCACCTATTTGGTTCACTACAAAGGAAAAGCAGATGTAAAAAAGGGCACTTACGGTTTCCTGAAACCGATGATGACTCAATTAAGAAAGCGTGATTTAAAAGCTGTTATAGAATAAAAAAAGGGGCTGTCAAAAAAGAAAAACCATTAACCAATTTGTCGCTTTTTTTAATAACAGAGTTTTGCAGACTTTGGCAAAGAGATTTTATTATCAGTAAAAAACAAGACTTTGTGCAACTTTGTGAAATCCCTTTGTGTACTTTGTGGTTATAAAAAAACGGCAAAGTCTTACTTTTTTATACACACCCTTTTTTTCCGTATTCAATTATATGTTCTATTTCAATATCCTTCTGAACCACATTTCTATTGCATAAACCTTACGCGGTGTCCAACTGTTTATAGGTACGGTAAGCCCTGTTTTTATAAAAAAAGCATGATTAGGTTGTCCTTCATAGGGCTTTATAGTGCTTCCGTCAGCCAAATCCAACGTATAATCTTTACTTAAAAAACTTCCGAAAACATAATCTAATTCAACATTAAAAAACATATAATTAAAACCCGCAATTGCCGAAACATTGCTTTTCTTTAATACATCTTTGCTCAATTCAACCGTCTTTCCGGTTTCGGAATAGCTGACTTGCTCACTTTTAGAAAGCATCAAATTATAATTAAAAGACAAGCCGCCGTAAATATATTTCTGCGTTTCATAAAACTTTTTGCCGTATCGAATATATGCAGGTACCGAAATTTGGGAAATATTGTAAACCTCTCTGTATGTATATTCGGGTATCGACTTGGTATAATAATTTGAAGCAACACCGTACATTCTGTAATCAATTCCGAGAGAAACACCGACATTATTATTTTTTAAATCGTGATTGTAAATAAACGAACCGTAATAACCCGGAACATAATTAAAATTAAATCCCGTATCCGGAAATAATTGATAATGGTCGTATCCGTTTTTTGCAACCAAAATTTTATTTAACAAAGTATCCGGTTGCCCCGAAAACAAGGTATTAACAGCTCCGAATTTAAAAGAAAAATAATCATATTCGCTGTCCCACTGGGCAAATACCGAACTTGCCGACAAAATAAATATTGAAATTATTAAAAATGACTTCTTCATGTCTTTATTTTTTCTGTTTTTTACTTTTAACTTTATAAACTTTTAACCTTACAAACTTTCAACTTTACAAACTTTCAACTTTCAACTAAGTTACGGTCTGTAATGCCAAAAATCGCTGTAATATAATCCGGAATTACCGCCCCATCCGGTTCCGATAAAGCCCCGAAAATCACCGTTGCTCATTTCCACACCGGCACCTACGGCTTCGTATCTCGGTTCTCCGCCGAAATAAGCTCTTTGGTCCCATTTATTAATGAAAGGATTATAACGCCAAAAATCCGATCGTGCAGAATCTGCATCCAAGCCCGTTCCTATATAACCGTTTTCTCCCAATGCAAAACCTACGGCATCTATTCTTGCTGTTCCGGGAAACGGTGCTCGTTGTACCCAACTTAAATTATCTCCGGTCGTTTGTCTGCACATCCATAAATCGTTTTTATAATTTCCGTCATTATCCATACCGCATGAGACATATACATTATCTCCTATAGTAAAACACACGGCTTTTGTTCTGTTTCCTCCGGGGAAATCAGCTAATTGAATCCATTTTCCGTAAGCATGCCCTTCGCCTCTGTCGGAAGGGTCAAACTTATACATCCACGGTGTTACATCATTACTGTAGCCGGTAGTTCCCAAGCCCACATAACCGATTCCGTTTATTGAAAAAGCAATCGCATCTTCAACACCTAATCCGGGAAATGCCTGAGCATCAAAAGCAGATGTTATATTTAACCATTCACCCCAATCACCCAAAGGATTATTCAAATTTTTCTCCAAATCCAATCGGTAAAATTCGGCATTTGCTTCATCCTGATTATCCGTAATTCCCAGACCTATAAACACACAATCATGTTTTGTATTATTTCCGAGATCAACATCTTTTATCACAAAAGAAACGGCATTCGTAAAATTTTCCGTTTGAGCAATCGGTTGTGAACGATACGGATTATCCCATGTATTTGCAGCGGGGTCATATCGGTAAATATCAATTGAAGTTCCCATAGGACCTTCGTCATGTCCTTGTGCTACAAACAAATAACCGTCATAAGTAAAAGCCGTTCCGCCCCGAAATTCCAAATCCGGAAAATCAACCGGTGCTTCCTGCATCGTTCCGCCTACCCACAAATCAACCGGCTTATCCGTTGTAAATTGTAATTCTTTTTGGTTATATGCAATGTCGCTGTATTCCGGTTTCCCGCCTACAAATTTGCCCGTTACAACAAATGAACGTACATAATAAGGAGTTTCGTAATGCAAACCAAAACCGCTTTGAAATGTCAATCCCCTGTCCAAATCATCCGAAGTAATAAAACTTTCGGGTTCCGAACTTCCGTTAAAATAAATATTGGAATTTTGTGCCAAACGAGCTATCAAATCTATTTTATCAACAGAATCGTAACCGCAAACAACCGGATTGGGTGATTTAGAATATACATGTCCATATATTAATATGCTGTCTGCCAACATCCCGCTGCTTTCTTTTTTTACATAAGAAATATTTTCTTGAATTAAGGCATAATTATCGGTTACCGCAATCAAACTGTCCGGTGTTCCGCTGATATATTTAACAATACCGTCGGGGGTAATATACGTACCGCCGTCAAATTCTCTGATTATTGAATACGGGTTATTATCAAATTTACACGATGAAAAGACCGCAAACAATAAGATAACATAAGTTATTTTTTTCATGTTAATTGATTTTATTACCATAAATTGTTCTTCAAAAATAAGAATATCATACAAATAAACGAAAAATATTACTATTTATTGAGCTTTTTTTGATAAGATACTTTATTAATGTTTTAAATATTATCATTAATTTGACAAAAATTATACCGTAATTGACATAATTAACTGACGGAACATCAGAAATCAAAAAAAAATTAATGACAATTTGACCGTTAATAAATACCGGCAAATATTTTGATAATTCCGACTTGAGATAATTCTGTTAATAAATAAAATAATTAAGATATGACAAAAAAAGATATGCAGAACGAAAAGATAAAAAAAGAAGATGTAAAACAAACAAAATCGGATACTGAAAAACAAGGGAAAAATAAATCCGAAGAAAAATCTTCTTCCGCAAAAATTAAAAAAGGGGAAAAAACGAGTTCACAAACTAAAAAAGACAAAACAATCGAAAAAATAAAAACATTAGAAAACAATTATAATGAACTCAATGACAAATACTTAAGATTAGTTGCCGAATATGACAACTACCGAAAAAGAACTTTAAAAGAACGCATGGAATTGATTAAATCTGCCGGAGAAGATACCCTGATTAATTTTCTTCCGATAATGGATAATATTGACAGGGCAAAAAAGTCTGTGGACGAAGCAAAAGATATTGAAGCCGTAAAAGAAGGTATAAATTTAATATACAAACATATTTTTGATTTCTTAACCGAAAGAGGTATTAAAGAAATTAAAGCAATCGGCGAACCTTTTGATACGGACTTACACGAAGCAATAACCAAAATTCCTGCCCCCGAAGAAAAAATGAAAGGAAAAGTTATAGATGTTATTGAAAAAGGTTACAAACTGAATGATAAAGTATTACGATTTGCAAAAGTAGTTGTAGGAGAATAAACTTTATTAAAAAAAATCAAAATCACCGCCTTAATTTAATAAAAAACTAATTTTGCAAACAAATTAAGATTATGAGCAAACGAGATTATTACGAAATACTGGGAGTTTCAAAAAATGCCGAAAAAGCTGAAATTAAAAAAGCTTATCGCAAAATTGCCATTAAATACCATCCGGATAAAAATCCGGGAGACAAAGAAGCCGAAGAAAAATTTAAAGAAGCAGCTGAGGCATACGAGGTATTAAGTAATGACGAGAAACGTGCAAAATACGACCGTTTCGGACATTCGGCTTTTGACGGTGCAGGCGGTTTCGGCGGCGGCGGAATGACAATGGATGACATATTTTCTCATTTCGGAGATATTTTCGGCGGTTTCGGTTTCGGCGGTTTCGGAGGCAGCTCTTCGGGAAGCAGAAGACGTGTTAATAAAGGAACAAACCTTCGCGTAAAAGTTAAATTATCATTAAAAGATATTCTTAACGGCACAACAAAAAAAATAAAAGTAAAAAAATATGTACAATGTACGCATTGTAACGGTACCGGTGCCGAAAATTCCGATGTCGAAACCTGTTCAACATGCGGAGGAAGCGGTCATGTAATCAGAGTTCAAAATACTTTTCTCGGACAAATGCAAACAAGCTCAACTTGCCCTTCTTGTCACGGAAACGGAACCATAATCAAAAACAAATGTACACACTGCTACGGTGAAGGAATTGTAAAAGGCGAAGAAGTTGTTCAGGTTAATGTACCCGCCGGCGTTGCCGAAGGCATGCAAATGAAAGTCGGAGGAAAAGGAAATGCTGCTCGAAGAGGCGGAGTAAACGGTGATTTAATCGTTGTTTTTGAGGAAGAAGAACATCCCGAATTAATTCGCGACGAAAACGATTTACTCTACAATTTATATATCAGTTTTCCCGATGCTGCACTCGGAACATCTGTCGAAGTTCCGACAATTGAAAGTAAAGTGAAAATTAAAGTTGCTCCGGGCACACAAGCCGGAAAAATCCTTCGTTTAAGAGGTAAAGGTTTACCCTCGTACGGAAGTTACGGAAAAGGTGACATACTCGTTAAAATAAATGTATGGGTTCCGAAAACGTTAACTAAAGAAGAAAAGAAAATTTTGGAAAAATTAGAAAATTCTCCGAATTTTGAACCGAAACCCGAAAAAGAAGAATACGGTTTCTTTAATCGGGTAAAAAATATGTTTTGATAAAAATTCAAAAAAAGATTGCAGAATCCCGATTAACAAACACCGATTTCAGAAAAAAGAATACATCAAAATTCTAAAATCGTTAATCATTATTCGATATTCAAAAAAAAGATTGCAGAATACCGATTAAGAGTTAAAATTTATTTTTTTAAATTATAGAAAATAGAACACGGATGACGCGAATTTTGCGAATAATCACGGATAGAATTTGCGTAAATCAGCAAAAATCAGTGTCATCAGCGTTCTATTTGAATCGGATTGGCTATTATTATCCTGTATTATATCTATTTATCCGAAATTTTTTCAACCCTTAATTCGCATTAATCTTCATTCAATATTCAAAAAAAAGAATTGCAGAATATCAATTAACTGATTTCAAAAAAATAAAAAAGCTGCCGATATCGACAGCTTTTTTGTAATTATGAGAAATTTATTGATAGTCTTTCATATAAAGTTTCACTTCTTTTCCGTTTTTGTATTCAACGATATAAACATTTTTTAAGCCGTAAGCATTTTTAAAGTTTTTGGCTTCTTGAAAATCGGAAAAATTACCGATTGTATATTTATAATACACTCTTGATTTATAAGTACTCACCGGTTTATCCGTTTTATTCAATCGTTTCAGTTGTTGTTCGTTTGCCGGTAATATGGATGCCCCTATTTGTATTTTATATTCATGCCCCGTACTGCCGGAAATATTTGTATTACTTCGATTTTCGTATGTATTATTATTTGAACTTATATCCGAATTATTATTATCGGCAGTAACCTGATAATTAATTTTAAAACTGCTTTCCAATGAAGGATCGTTAACCGAAAAACTTCGTCCTTTGTAATTATCCGTATTCGTATTTACAAAAGATTCTTTCGGATTATAATCGGCCTCCTCTGTCTTATAATCAGTTGTTTCCCAACCGTTTATCACGGCAAACATACCGCTTAACACATCAATGGCAAGCAATTCGTTTTTATGCGACTCGGTCAATAAATCATACACCGTTTTATCTTCTTTTTCTTCGCCGGCTTTCAAACGATTGTAAATTGCAACCCGATAATAATTTTTAGCATCCTGCAACTTCTTTTGATAATATGCTTTTTGCTTCCCTTCCGTATCTTTTATAACGGATGTCAATTTATCATTATAAAGCATATAAAGTTTTCTGTAATTTTCTTCAAAAACAGAAGATGCTTTTTTTGATTTCGATACTGCCTTTGAAATTTCTTTAGATGAAAATAATTTTTCGGCTTCATTAAAACTTTTTTGGGCTGTTGCTAATGCTTTTGCAACATTCTTCAGCTCTTCCTGCCCTTTTTTATCAAAGGTTTTTTTAATATTATCGAAATATTTATTGGTCTGTGCATTCAAAAAAAACACATTAACAATAAATAATACAGAAAGTAAATATTTTATCATTTTAAATAAATTTTAGTCAGTATTTCAGTATGTATAAAAATTTAACACCTTTCGGGAAATATGATAATACAAATTATTTGCCAAGAATTATTTACATCCGGAAAAATGTTTTTTATTTTTCGTAATAATACGCATATTTTTGAAACTGAAGCTAAAATATTACATTTGTTGCCGATATTTTTTTATAAAAGCACAAAAAATGAAGTTAAAATTATTCTTATCGCTGTTTTTTCTCCTATTATTATCTTGTAATACAAACAAAATTGTTCTTGATAATCCTGAAAATTCCGAAAATTATA
Source organism: uncultured Draconibacterium sp. (assembly GCA_964500765.1). GTDB lineage: Bacteria > Bacteroidota > Bacteroidia > Bacteroidales > JAADGE01 > JAADGE01. Next base: position 8,024 of record CAZCPV010000016.1, on the reverse strand, counting down.
CACAATCGCCTTCCGATACCTATCAAAAAATTATTTCTCAAAAAGAAAAAATAATTGCAAATTACAGAGCAAGCAAAACAATAATTAATGACTTGATTAATACCCAATTGCACATAAGTTTTAATTATTCCGAAAAACAAGCCGACGGATTAGCCGTAATAACATTAAAACCGCATTTCTATCCTTCCGATTCCTTAATATTAGATGCTAAAGAATTTGATATTAAATACATACATTTAAAAACAAAAAACCGAAGCATCCCTTTGTCCTACTCGTACAAAAACAATAAAATCAGAATAAAACTGAATAAAACCTATACGCACAACGATACTTTTAAAATAGAAATTAACTATGTTGCAAATCCGCAAAAAGTTAAAAAAAATACAAATTCCTGGGCAATTCAGGACAATAAAGGATTGTATTTCATAAATGCCGACACCGATAATCCGCAAATTTGGACACAAGGCGAAACTCAATCAAATTCATGCTGGTTTCCTACAATTGATTCGCCGAACCAAAAAATGACACAAGATTTTTACATTACCGTAAAAAATGATTTCCTGACTTTATCAAACGGCAAACTAATCAGTTCGGTTCCCAACCCCGACGGCACCAAAACCGATTACTGGAAACAAACAAAACCGCATGCACCCTATCTTGCAATGATTGCTGTCGGAAAATTTTCTGTCATAAAAAATCATTGGCGAGATATTCCGCTGAACGTTTATGTCGAAAAAGGAAAAGAAGAAAAAGCCGACAAAATATTCGGAAAAACCGACAAAATGATTGAGTTTTTCTCCCGAAAATTAAACTACGATTTCCCTTGGGACAAATATTCTCAAATTGTTGTCAAAAATTTTGTTTCCGGAGCTATGGAAAATACCGGAGCCGTTGTTTTCGGCGAATATGTGCTTAACTTCAAAAGCGAATATCAACGAATGACAAACGAAACCGTTGTTGCTCACGAATTATCTCACCACTGGTTCGGCGACCTCGTAACCTGCGAATCGTGGTCAAATCTTCCGCTTAACGAATCTTTTGCAACGTATTTCGAATACCTTTGGATTGAACACGAATACGGAAGATTTGAAGCCGACGACCATCTTGCCGACGATTTTATGAGCTACAATTTCGAACATTTTTTTAAAGACGTAAATCTTATCCGTTTTTATTACAAACATCGCGACGATATGTTCGACACACATTCATACCAAAAAGGCGGCTTAATACTTCACATGCTGCGATACACAGTCGGCGACGATGCGTTTTTCAAAGCACTGCATCTGTATTTAAAACAAAACGAATACAAATCGGTTGAAATCCATAATCTGCGTTTAGCTTTTGAAGAAGTTACCGGCGAAGATTTAAATTGGTTTTTTAACGAATGGTTTCTGAACAAAGGCATTCCGAACTTAAAAATAACCTATAATTACAATCCCGACACCCGAAAAGCAAGTATCAAAATCGAACAAAATCAAAATCTTAAAAAAGCCCCTTTATATAAAATTAAAACTTCCGTTGATATGTATTTTCCGGACACGCTTATCAACAAAAAAATAGTTTTAACAAAACAAACGCAAACTTTTGAATTTCCGGTAAAAGAAAAACCCTTATTCATGAATTTCGACCCCGATAATGCAATAGTATGCAAAAAAGAAGAAAATTATACGACCGAACAATATATTGAAATTCTTGATAAAGCCCCTTTGTACGAAGATAAAACGGAAGCATTTAACCAATTAAAAAACAGCAGTTCGCATAAGCAAAACGAAGTTTATTTAAAACTGATAAATCACCCTTACCGAAAATTCAGATACAAAGCAATTGCCGGTTTTAATACGGATATTGAACAAGACAACGCACTTATACACAAATATAAAGAGCAACTGAAAGAAATAAGCAAAAACGACAAAAACAAACAAGTAAGAAGTTTGGCTGCAAAAAAGTTGAAAAATTTATGATATTTTTTTGATTGTACATTTCCGATAATCTGACATAGCCCACACATATCCGGTATTTTTCGGAAAAAATAAAAATACGTTTTTAAATTTATAATTGTCAGTTCTTATGAACTTCTCTATTGCAAAGCATATACACCGATTATAATTCCCGTAAAAAAACAAATCAATAATCAAAAATAAATATTTTTCCGAAAAATAATTCGTATATTTAGGGCTTTGTATTTTATAAAAATTAATTAAATCAATCCCATGAAATAAGCATAATTAAAATAATTATTAAACACACAGGGAAATGATTATTTTAATTATGCGGTTCCGTGAGACTTAAAAAACAATAAAAAAATAAACTCATGAAAAACAAAAAAATATTCCTTTACATCGCAGGGCTCGCAGTAATTATTGCAGCAATTATTTTAATTACCTTAAACTTTAAAAAAAGAACCGTAAATGCAAACAATCCCGAATTTGCTAAATACATTACGGCATACACATCCGGCGTTATCTCCAAAAACGACCCCGTACAAATAAAACTCACAAGCACGGTAACCGACAAAATTAAAGATAAAGAACATTTGCCCGATAATCTTGTGGAAATAAACCCTTCCGTTGACGGAAAATTAAGTTTAATAAACAATACGTTGGAATTTACCCCTTCCGAAAGTTTAAAATCCGATAAAGAATATTATGTCGATTTTAATCTCGGAAAATTAACAAAAACAGAAAGCAATTTGGAAACATTCAGTTTTAAATTCAAAACCATAAAACAAGCGTTCGATTATCAAATCGAAGAACAAAAAACCACTGATAAGAAAACTCTTAAATATCAACAAATTACAGGTTATGTAAACACAGCCGACGCCGCAAACCCCGAAGACATAAAAAACATTCTTACAGCAACCGAAAACGGCAAAAATCTTTCCGTAAAATGGACTTCCGATATTGACAAAATAAAACATACATTCGTCATTGACAGTATTATACGCTACGACAAAGCAAATAATGTACTCTTAAAATGGAACGGAAAAGCAATCGGTGTTGATAAAAAAGAAGAAAAAGAAATTGAAATTCCCGCAATTGGCGATTTTAAATTAATGGCTTCAAAAGTCATTCAATACCCCAACCAATATCTGCAACTTCAATTTACCGACCCCTTGGACGAATCGCAAAACTTAAACGGGTTAATTTCAATCGAAGGGGCTTCAAATTTACGATTTGTAATTAACGACAATCTCATAAAAGTATATACCGACGAACGGCTTAACGATACACATAAAGTATCTGTATATGAGGGGATTAAAAACGTTCTCGGATATAAACTAATAGGCGATCAAAGTTTTGAATTGGCATTTGAAGCCATAAAACCCGCCGTTCGCATGGTCGGAAAAGGAACCATTCTGCCTTCCGGCGACAAAGGATTAGTTTTACCTTTTGAAGCCGTAAATCTTAAAGCCGTTGATGTTACCGTTATCAAAATTTACGAAAATAATATTCTCCAATTCCTTCAAGACAACGAATTTAACGGAAACTACAACCTGCGTCAAGTCGGAAAACCCATTATCAGAAAAAAAGTTAAACTTGACAAATTCAGTGTCTCCGATTTCGGAACTTGGAACCGATTTTCACTCGATCTAAACAAAATTATAAATGCCGAACCCGGAGCAATATATCGGGTAGAACTCAACTTTAAAAAACAATATTCTCTGTATCAATGCGATGAAGTTGACGACAATCTGTCTTCTTCGGAAGAAAATGAAGACGATAATTGGAACGAAGAACAAGAAACCACCAATTGGGACAACTACGATAACGAATATTCCGACGACGATTATTACTATTACGATTATTGGGAAGACAGAGACAACCCCTGCAAAAAAGCATATTACGGAAACAACCGGAAAGTTGCAAAAAATATAATCGCATCCGATTTGGGGCTTATCGCAAAACAATCCGAAAACGGAACAATCAATATCTTTGCAACGGATTTGCTTACAACCAAACCAAAAAACGGCGTTGCAGTCGAAATTTACGATTTCCAACAACAATTGCTTGCAAACGGCGAAACCGATACCGATGGCAAACTCATATTGGAAGATGTCAAAAATCCGTACTTTGTTATTGCAAAATTCGGAACACAACGGGCATACCTTAAATTAAACGACGGCAACTCACTGTCTTTAAGCCGCTTTGATGTTGCCGGAGAAAAGGTTCAAAAAGGTATTAAAGGATTTATATACGGTGAACGCGGTGTTTGGCGACCCGGCGATACCATATTCACAAATTTTATTTTAAAAGACGATTTAAAATCCGTTCCCGCCGGACATCCGATTGTTTTTAAATTTAAAGACCCGCAAGGAAAATTGATAAAAAAAGAAGTACTCACAAAAAACAGCACAAATTTCTATCCTTTTATCGTAAAAACCGACGAAAATGCACCTACCGGAAATTACAGTCTTACGGTATCAATCGGTTCGGTAAATTTCGGTAAAACAATAAAAGTTGAAACCATAAAACCCAACCGCCTCAAAATTGCCCTTGATTTCAATAAAAAAATGCTTAAAGAAGGCGAAAAAAACACAGCCGCAGTTAATGTAAAATGGCTGCACGGTGCCGTCGGAAAAGATTTAAAAGTAAAAGTTGACGCATCGCTCTACCCCGTAAAAACAAGCTTTGCAAAATATTCCGATTTCTCGTTCGACGACCCGACAAAAAATTACTATACCGAAACCGATGAAATTTTGAACAAAAAAACCGACGAAAACGGTAATGTTCAATTAAATGCCGAATTTTACACCGAAAACGAAGCTCCCGGAATGATGAAAGCCGTTTTCTTTACAAAAGCATTTGAAAAAGGCGGAAATTTCAGCATCGACCAATACACCCTGCCCTACTCTCCTTACAGCGGCTATACCGGAATAAAACTTCCGAAAGGCGATAAAATAAGAGGCATGTTGCTGACAGACAAAAAACACAATGTCGAAATTGTTACCCTGACACCCGAAGGCAGATTATTGAAAGAAAATCACCGTATTAAAATGAAATTTTACAAACTAAGCTGGCGTTGGTGGTTCGATGCATCGAGCAACAGCGTTTCATCTTATAATTTCAGAAATTCGGCAACTTTATTAAAATCGAAAACAATAACAACTTCCGGAGGAAAAGCAAATTGGGACATAGAAGTAAAATATCCCGATTGGGGGCGTTATCTTGTTGTTGCCGAAGATATGCAAACCGGACATTCAACCGGAAAAATCGTTTATATCGATTGGCCCGGTTGGGCGGGACGTGCCCAAAAAGGCGACTCCGAAGGTGCAACTATGCTGACTTTTATTTCCGACAAAGACAAATACAATGTCGGCGAAAAAGCAAAAATTACCATCCCTTCCGGAAAAGACGGCAGAGCTTTAATAAGCATAGAAAACGGAACAAAAGTACTGAAATCGTACTGGGTGCCGACAACCGAAGGCGAAACAAAATTTGAATTTAAACTGACAAAAAAAATGACGCCGAACGTGTATGTAAACGTTACGCTTCTGCAACCCCATGCACAAACGGCAAACGACCTTCCGATAAGAATGTACGGTACAATTCCGATTATGGTTGAAGACCCCGAGACACATCTCAAACCGGAAATTTCAATGCCCGATGAAATCGAAAGCGGAAAAAAATTCACTATTACCGTTTCCGAAAAGAACAATAAATCAATGACTTACACATTAGCAATTGTAGATGAGGGCTTGCTCGACATTACCCGCTTTAAAACGCCGAACCCTTGGGACAAATTCTTTGCAAAAGAAGCCCTCGGCGTAAAAACTTGGGATATGTATAACGAAGTTATCGGTGCATATTCCGGCGAAATCGAACGACTTTTGGCAATCGGCGGAGGTATGGAAGAAGAAAGACCGCAAAATACAAAAGCCAACCGATTTAAACCGGTTGTAAAATATCTCGGTCCGTTTACGCTCGGAAAAGGCGATAAACAAACACATACCCTTACAATCGACAATTATATCGGTTCGGTAAGAGCAATGGTCGTTGCCGGAAATAACGGTGCTTACGGTTCAACGGAAAAAGCGGTTCCCGTTATTAAACCGCTGATGATTCTCGGAACGCTGCCGCGAATTTTGTCACCCGGCGAAACCGTAAAACTTCCGGCAAGTATTTTTGCCATGAAAGATAAAATCAAAAACGTTTCAGTTAAGCTGAAAACAAATAATTTATTTACGATTAACGGCTCTTCGACAAAAACCGTCCATTTTAACAAACCGGGTGAAGAAAATACCGATTTTGAACTTTCGGTAAACAAAAAAATCGGAAAAGGCGAAATTACGATTACGGCAACATCCGGAAATTTTAAATCCGAATATAAAATTGAAATTGATGTCCGAAATCCGAATCATTCAACAACAAATGTTATCGAAAAAGTTCTTACGGCAGGTGAAACATGGGAAACCGATTATTCTCCGATAGGTATTGCCGGCACAAATACCGGACTTGTTGAAGTATCCTCAATTCCGCCGATAAATCTCGGCAAACGATTGAAATACCTTATTCAATACCCTTACGGATGCGTGGAACAAACCACCTCATCGGTATTTCCGCAACTGTATGTTTCAAATTTAACGGAACTTACTTCCGAGCAAAAAAATAAAATTGAAATTAATATAAAAGAAGGGATTAAACGATTGGCAAAATTTCAACTCTCAAACGGCGGATTTGCATATTGGCAAAACGGCACAAACGTAAGCACATGGGGAACAAATTATGCCGGGCATTTCTTAATCGAAGCAAAGAAAAAGGGCTATGCCGTGCCGTCAAACATCATTCAATCGTGGCGAAAATATCAAAAAAACAAAGCCAAAAATTGGACAAACGACGGACCTTCTTCGCAACTCGAGCAGGCGTATCGCCTTTATACTCTTGCACTTGCCGGATATTCGGCAAAAAGTGCCATGAACCGTATGAAAAATATCAAAAACTTATCGCTTGCCGCAAAATGGCGATTGGCTGCCGCATATTGGCTCTCGGGCAAAAAATCAACGGCAAAAAATATGATTGCCGGACTGGGAACCGATATTGCAAATTATATCGAACTTTCATATACTTTCGGAACGGCTGTAAGGGATAAGGCAATGATTTTGGAAACCCTCACTTTAACGGGTAACAAACCACTTGCGTTTAAACTTCTGAAAGAAATTTCGGAAGAATTGTCGAGCAACCGGTACATGAGCACACAAACAACGGCATATTCGTTGATTGCTGTTTCGCTTTACGCTTCAAAAAATCAAAATAAAACAATGAAATACCAATATGCTCTGAATTCCGGCAGTTATAAAAATATGTCTTCCGGAAAAGCCGTTTCGCAAATTGACATGAAAATTAAAGGAACAAAAAACGGTAAAGTGAAGATAAAAAATACGAGTTCGGAAATGCTGTATGTGCGAATTATTTTGCAGGGTATTCCGGAAATAGGCGTTTCGAACGATGCACAAAAAGATTTGCGAATGAGCGTTTCATACAGTTTACCCGACGGAAGCCCGATTTCACCTTTACGTATCGAACAGGGAACCGATTTTGTCGCAACGGTTACGGTAAGCCACCCCGGCATTCTGAAAGAGTATAAAAATATGGCATTGTCTCAAATTTTCCCTTCCGGTTGGGAAATTATAAACACCCGATTGTACGATGCCGGATACGGTGTTTCAAATGCCGAAAATCAGGATATTCGAGACGACCGTGTTTATACCTATTTTAATTTGCCGAAAGGTAAAAGCAAAACGTTTAAAGTGATGCTGAACGCAAGCTATGCCGGAAAATTTTGGATGCCTCCGGTATATTGCGATGCCATGTACGATGCAAGCATTTATTCGCAAAAAGGCGGAAAATATGTTACGGTAGAATAGAAAGCACTTAAAATTCATTTGTATATCATCGTTTTGGCTGTAAACAGGGACATTCAGAGAACAGAGAATTTTCTGTTTCCTGAATATCTCCAGGGATTTTCAGAAAACAGAGAATTTTTAATTTGAGCAAGAATTTTGCAAACTGCTGAAGAGACCTACAAGA
>CAZCPV010000015.1:18095-21388 GCA_964500765.1 uncultured Draconibacterium sp. | reverse complement strand
GAAAATGCTCCGGATGAAGACAAAATTCCGACAAAAACAATAACATTTACAAGTACAAAAAATATCAAAACTAAAAATGTTCCGAGCATACTTGCCAATACGTGATTAAAAAATCCTTTCATTTTTTCTTTTTTTTAAAGTTTCTGTATTTTTTTAACAAAGATAATCGCTTATTTTAAATCTTAAAACTATTTTGTTTTTGTTTGTTTTTATGAACGTGCTATATATCAATAAATTTAAGTCGTTAATTAAATTTTTAAAATTCTTTGTAATTATTTTTATAAAAAATTTATTAACAACCGGAAAAACTGTCTTCTATTTTCTTAATTTTACAACATACAAAAAATCAAACTTTATTTTATTTTTATGTCTGAATTTACTCATTTACACCTGCATACACAATATTCTATTCTCGACGGCGCTTCTGCCGTTCCCAAATTGATAGAAAAAGTTAAAGCAACGGGAATGAAATCTGTTGCAATTACCGACCACGGAAATATGTTCGGGGTAAAAGTTTTTCATAAAACGGCAAAAAAAAACGGAATAAAACCAATCTTAGGATGTGAAGTATATGTTGCCAAAGAATCTCGTTTCAGGAGAGATAAAGAAAAAGATAAAAAATCAGACCATCTGATAATTTTGGCAAAAAATGAAACCGGATACCATAACTTAATAAAACTGGTTTCTCACGGTTGGACAGAGGGCTTTTACAGAAAACCCCGCATTGATTTTGAGCTTTTGCAAAAATACGCCGAAGGTTTAATTGTTTCAACGGCATGCCTTGCCGGAGCACTGCCGAGAGCCGTACTGAAAGAAGACATAGAAGAAGCCGAGCGGTTTGTCGAAAAATATAAAAATCTTTTCGGAGATGATTTTTATCTTGAAATGCAAAGGCACAGAACCGGTATTCCCGAAAAAGACGAACGAACATTCAAATATCAAGAATCCGTAAATCGGGAAATTGTGAAATTATCCGAAAAATTCGGCGTAAAATATATTGCTACAAATGATGTTCATTTTATTAATGAAGAAGATGCCGAAGCACACGATATTTTGATTGCCTTAAGCACCGGAAAAGATTTAGACGACCCGACTCGAATGCAATATTCCGGAGAGGAATATTTAAAAACTCCGGAAGAAATGGCGGAATTATTTTTTGATTTTCCGGAAGCTCTTGAAAACACACAGGAAATAGCCGATAAAATCGAAGAATATGATTTGGACAGAGATCCGATTATGCCGAAATTTGTTTTACCCGAAAACTTTACGGACGAGGGGGCATTCTTAAAACATTTAACATACAAAGGTGCAGAAACTCGATGGGGCAAAATTACCGAAGAAATTAAAGAACGTCTTGATTTTGAACTTGAAACAATAATAACAATGGGATTTCCCGGTTATTTTTTAATTGTTTGGGATTTTCTGAAAGCTGCTCGAGAAATGGGTGTTTCCGTCGGTCCGGGAAGGGGTTCGGCAGCAGGTTCTGCTGTTGCTTTTTGTTTGAAAATTACCGATATAGACCCGCTGAAATATAACTTGCTTTTTGAGCGATTCCTTAATCCCGACCGAGTTTCCATGCCGGATATCGATATTGATTTTGATGAAGACGGCAGAGAAAAAGTTTTAAAATGGGTGATTGACAAATACGGAGAAAATCGGGTTGCCAATATTATTACATTCGGCTCAATGGCGGCAAAATCGGCAATAAGAGATGTTGCCAGAGTTCTGCGACTTCCGTTAAACGAGGCGGATAAATTGGCAAAATTAGTTCCGGAAAGACCGGGCGTTACCTTAGCACAAGCTTTTAAAGAAGTTAAAGACTTAAAAAAAGCCCAAGATTCCGAAAACGAACTGATTAAAAAAACACTGGTTTTTGCACAAACTCTTGAAGGTTCCGTTAGACATACCGGAGTGCATGCCTGCGGTATCATCATCGGAAAAGATGATCTTGAAAACTATATTCCGTTGAGTACCGCCAAAGATTCTGATTTGAAAGTTACGCAATACGACGGAAAGCATGTTGAAGATGTCGGATTATTGAAAATGGACTTTCTCGGATTGAAAACGCTCTCTATTATCAAAGATGCCGTCGAAAACATAAAAAAATCACAAGGAGTTGATGTGGACATTGATAATATTCCTTTTGATGACGAAAAAACCTTTGAACTGTATGCAAAGGGAGAAACAACCGGTCTTTTTCAGTTTGAGTCCGACGGCATGAAAAAACACCTTAAAGAACTTAAACCAAATAAGTTCGGAGACCTTATCGCGATGAATGCTTTATATCGTCCGGGTCCGATGGAATACATTCCGAGTTTTATAAAACGAAAACACGGAAAAGAAAAAATTGCCTACGACCTTCCGGAAATGGAAGAAGAACTGAAAGAAACCTACGGAATTACGGTATATCAGGAACAAGTCATGCTTTTGTCAAGAAAACTTGCCGGTTTTTCAAAAGGGGAATCCGATTCTTTGCGAAAGGCAATGGGAAAGAAAAAGGCAGAAGAAATGGCTAAACTTAAAGCAAAATTCATTGAAGGGTGCAAAGCCAATAATCACCCCGAAAAAGTTGCCGAAAAAATTTGGCACGACTGGGAAAAATTTGCACAATATGCCTTTAATAAATCACACTCAACCGGATATGCCTATGTCTCTTTCCAAACTGCCTGGCTGAAAGCCCATTATCCTGCCGAATATATGAGTGCTGTTTTAAGTCGCAACCTTTCCGATATAAAAAAAGTTTCACTGTTTATGAGTGAAGCCGGTCGCATGGGGCTGGATGTTTTATTACCTGATGTGAATGAAAGTTTTAACAATTTCATGGTAAATAAAAAAGGGCAAATACGATTCGGGCTGGGCGGAATAAAAAATGTCGGAACTTCCGCCGTGGAAGATATTGTAAAAGAACGCGAAGAAAACGGAAAATATAAGAGTTTTTTTGATTTTATCGAACGCGTTAATTTGTCTTCCGTAAACAAACGTACGATTGAGGCATTGGCTTATGCCGGAGCTTTTGATGAGCTCGATTCACTGAAAAGAAGTCAGTATTTTGCCGAATCCGGTAATGAAGGGAACAACTTTATTGAAGAATGTATAAAATACGGGGGGAAATTAAAAAACGGAAGTGATGAAAATCAGGGAAATATTTTCGGAAACGATAAAATAGAAATAAAAAAACCGGATATTCCCGATGCGGAAGAGTGGAATAAGTTAGACCGGCTGAAACTTGAAAAAGAAGTTATCGGAATCTATCTTTCGGAACATCCTTTGGAAGAATATGAATTGGAAATAGC
>CAZCPV010000015.1:10867-17995 GCA_964500765.1 uncultured Draconibacterium sp. | reverse complement strand
CAAATGGAGCTTCTGACGGAGGTTAAAAATAAAATGATAAAAAAAATAACCATTACGGTTCCCGTAGAAACAATTTCATCGGAATTTTCGGAAAATATTTCAGCCGTTTTAACCACAAACAAAGGAAAGCAAAATCTTGAATTTAAAGTTTTTGACAAAGAAAAAAATATGTCGTTGAAAATGTTTTCAAGAACAAAAAAAATAAAAGTAAATAAAAAACTGATACAAAAACTCAGCGAATTTTCCGATATTGAAATACAACTTTCATAGCCGATTAATTTTTTTATTGTATCTTTATCATCTTTACTTTTTAAATTAAAAAAATGCTTTTTATAATCGGAACGTCCGAAAAAAATAAATATGCGGGAACATCCGAAAAACCCTGTCCTTTTTGTTCCGAAAAAATGCAAGTTTTTGAAACAAAACAATATTTTTCCGCCTTTTTTATACCGCTTTTTCCGGTAAAAGATATTGAATCCTTTTACTTTTGTCCGAATTGTAAGTATAAAGTAAAAAAGTAGCAAACTGATAACCTTCTAAATATGAGTACATTTGATGAAAAATTAAATAAACACATTGATAAAGTTATTGCTCTTCAAAACAGCAATCGAGACAGAATGCTTTCGCTTGACGAACTTAAAGAGTTGGATTTAAGTTTGGGAATGACCGAAGAAGAGTGGAATTTGATGATGGAAAAAGCCGATAAAAATGTGGCGTTAGCTCAAAATCATTTTTATTACAAAAATTATCGAGATGCCTATTCAACGGCGGAATCGGCAATATCCGTCAATCCCTACCTTACGCAGGCACTAATAATTATGGCGGATGCCGCACTTAAAATATACGAAACGGAAAATGATGAAAATTTTTTGGAAAAAGCCGAAAAACATGCAAAAGACGTTTTGAAACAAGCTCCGGCAGAAAACCGTGCCGTTGAAATATTATCTGTCATTAATAAATACGAAACGTCTGAACGAAAGGAAAAGAAAAAGTTTAAAAAATATGCACTTATCGGCGGCGGAATATTGATTATCATTTTGTCAATTGTATTTCTAAAACCGAAAAAAGAAAAACCGGTTGACAATTCGATAAAATTTGAACTTATTGATGCCGAAGAAAATGTAAATGCCGCATGGGCTCAGGTTGAAAATGTTATTTCAAGAAGAGACAAACTGATTCCGCAACTTTTTTCGGCGGTAAAAATAAAAGATGCTCGATTAAAACAATTAATGAACGAAGCGGAGAATTTAAAAAATAAAAAAAACAAATTATCCGGAGATGAAAAAATTTCTGCGGAAGCTGAGTTACAAAAAAAATATTCGGCTATAACCGAAATTATTTCCGAAAATAAAAATACAGATGATGTCGGAACCCTTATGATTCAAATTGAAGGTGCTTTTAATCGAATTTCCGTTGAAGGAAAAAGATATAACGAAGCGGTAAAACAATATAACATTTTAGTGAAAAAATACGGTGCGGACTATCCTCAATTTAAATTAAAGCCCTATTTTAACGGTCAATAAATAAGCTCTTTATGAAAAAAATAACGATTATTCTTTTTTGTTTCGTTTTATTCGGAACAAATTCTTTCGGACAATATACCGTACAATCTGTTCCCGACCCGAAAAAAACGGGAACCGGTTTTGTCTCAAACCCCGACAATATTTTAAGTCCGGACGATGTTACGCTTATCAACACTTTAATTCAAGAAGTTCAAGATTCAAGTAAGGCGGAAATTGCCGTTGTTGTTCTGCAATCAATCGGAGATGCCGTTCCCAAAGATTTTGCAACCGAACTGTTTAATTATTGGCATATCGGAAATGCCGAAACTGATAACGGTTTGTTAATTTTGCTGGTTCTTGACCAACACAGAGTTGAATTTGAAACAGGATACGAGACGGAACAGATTTTACCCGATGCAAAATGTTATGAAATTCAACAACAATACATGGTTCCGGAATTTAAAGCCGGAAATTACGGAAAAGGAGTTGTTGAGGGTGTTCGAGCCGTTGTTAATATATTTCTTAACAAACAAGAAGAAATCAGACAACCCGAATCAACATTAAATAAGCCGACAAATCTTTATAACAGTCCCGATATAGACGATTCGGAATATGACTCTTCTTATCGGCACGGGTTTTTTGACTCCGAATTAGCTCAATTTTATGTAAGTTTTGCGGGAACAGCATTGTTTGTTTTTATTTTACTTTTACTGATAGCCGTTACCAACAAAGACTATTTTGCCCGTTATCAACTGTTAAGGATTTTTCGATTGTACATTTGGTTTATCCTTATTCCCGTTCCTTTTGTCGCAATTTATTTTTGGGTAAAATATTTAACGGATAAATGGCGAAATACGCCGAGAGTCAGTGCAAAAACAGGAAAAATTATGCACAAACTTTCCGAAACGGAAGATGATAAATTTTTAGAAAAAGGGCAAATTGCCGAAGAGTTAGTAAAATCCATTGACTATGATGTGTGGGTTTCCGGAGAAGAGGAAGATGTTTTAGTTCAAAAATATAAACGCTGGTTTTCAAAATATAATGCCTGTCCGAAATGTAAGTACAAAACTTATTATAAAGTTTACGATAAAACCGTAACAGCTGCCACATATTCTCATTCCGGAACCGGAGAACGATTATATAAATGTACCAATTGCGGATATTCAAAAAAAGTTACTTATACTATTCCGAAAAAAACAAGGACTTCTTCATCAAGCTCCGGTTCATCATCGTGGAGCGGCGGAAGTTCTTCCTGGTCTTCCGGCGGCAGTTCTTGGGGCGGGGGAAGTTCCGGCGGCGGCGGTGCGGGCAGCAGTTGGTAAATTACTTCTTTTTAGAAGTTTTCTTAAAGAAAATTATTATACTTTTACATATTTATTAATTCAAATATATCAATATGAAAACAACTTTATTTTTACTCGTGTTTTTTGTGCTTTCAATATTTTCTGTACAAGCACAAACTTTTGAAGACATAAATGCTTCTTTACCCGGACTGGACTTTTCTGTATGCTCTTTCGGTGATTTTGATAATGACGGTGATTTAGACCTTTATTTATCGGGAATGGATGATAATTCTGCAATTGTCGGAGGACTTTATATTTATGATGCCGGAACCTATACGCTTTCATCTTCGGCAAATATTTCTCCGGTGTATATGGGTTCTGCCGATTGGGGAGATATCGACGGCGACGGAGATTTGGATTTTGTTGTTTTGGGTGCCGACCCGTCTTATTCGGACATTACCAAAGTATATAAAAATAACGGCGACGGTACTTTTACCGATTTAAATGCAGGAATTGCTCCGGCAGAACAAGGTGAAGTTCGTTTTGCCGATATTGACGGAGATAATGATTTAGATATTACCTTATCTGCTATCGGTGCTTCCGACCGAATTACCAAATTTTATGAAAACGACGGAAGCGGAAATTTTTCGGAACTTACATCAATAAACTTGCCCGGAATGAATTGGGGCAGAATAAAATGGGCGGATTATGACAACGATAATGATTTGGATTTTGTTTTGACGGGAATGGATGACGGAACCGGCGGCAGCAATGATTTTTATTCTGAAATTTATACAAACAACGGGGACGGCACTTTTTCCGTTTCGGGAATAAACTTACACAAAGGTTGGCTCGGTGATACCGAATGGGGCGATTACAACAATGACGGGAATATCGATTTAATCATTTCCGGAACAGGCGGTGACGGAACCGAACGTTTTACTTTATTATACAAAAATAACGGCGACGGTACTTTTACGGAAACAGACCCCGGCTTTCCGGGTGTATCACACAGCGGTATCGAGTGGGCGGATTTCGACGGCGACGGCGACCTTGATGTGTTTATTGTCGGAGAAACAACAACTCCGGGTGACGGAAACAGTATTTCAAAAATCTTTTTAAACGACGGGAATGATAATTTTTCCGACAGCGGTGTTGACAATTTGAACTTTTCATACTACGGAGATGCCGACAGCGGAGATTTTGACGGCGACGGAAAGGTTGATTTGGTAATTACCGGATATTCCGATGCCGGATACGGTGCAACTTCTTCTGCGGTTTTTAAAAATACAACACCCGTTTCCGTTACCGATTTTAATATTGAAAACATTACTATTTCCCCCGTTCCTGCCGAAAATTTCATAAATTTAAACGCTTCCGAAAAAGTTAATAATATTGAAATTTTTAATATTTCAGGGAAAAAAATTCTTTCTCAAACAATTAATGCTCAAAAAAGTCAAATCAGTATTAAAAATTTAACTTCGGGTGTTTATTTTATAAAAGTTTACACTTTCGGAAAAGTTTTTACCAAAAAAATTATTGTTAAATAATTCGTATCAGAAAATAAAAAAAACCGTTTTCATGATTTGAAAGCGGTTTTTTTTATTTTTGCAGGAAATCAAAAATTTTAAAAATCATAAAAAAGAAAATATTATGGCAGTAACAGAAGTAACCGATGCTACATTTGAAGAAGTTGTATTAAAATCAGAAATTCCCGTAATGGTAGATTTATGGGCAGTTTGGTGCGGACCTTGCCGAATGATACATCCGATTATTGACGAACTTTCGGAAGAATATGCCGGAAAAGCTCTGATGGTAAAACTTGATGTTGACAACAACCGTGAAACGGCAATGAAATACGGAATCAGAAATATTCCTACGGTTTTATTTATTAAAAACGGGGAAGTTGTTGATAAACAAGTAGGTGCCGTACCCAAAAGAAAATTTGAAGAGAAATTAAAAGCAATTTTATAACACATAACAAATCTTTTGCCTTGATTTTTAATCTGCAAAGGGTTTATTTTCACATTGAAAAATCTTCAAAACATAAGCGAACTGAAACAATTCGGAAGTCTTGAACTGCTTGCAAAGCAAGTTGTTGAAGGTTTTATTACCGGCTTGCACAAAAGTCCGTTTCACGGTTTTTCGGTTGAATTTTCGGAACACCGACTGTATAACACCGGCGAATCGACAAAAAATATCGACTGGAAACTTTACGGTAAAACCGATAAACTTTTTGTTAAGCGTTATGAAGAAGAAACAAATTTGCGATGCAGAATTATTATTGATACCTCATCGTCGATGTTGTTTCCGTATAAAGAAAAAAAAATACAAAGCAAACTCGGGTTTTCGGTTTTCGGTGCAGCGGCTTTAATTTATCTGTTAAGAAAACAACGAGATGCCGTCGGGCTGAGCTTTTTTTCGGAAGAAATTGAGTTACACACACAGCCGAAAATGTCTTCTTCACATAATCGCTTGCTGTTTTCCCGGTTAAATAATCTTCTTACGGGAAATAATCCGTTAAATAAAAAAACCTATCCGGCAAAATTGCTGCATTTAATTTCAGAACAAATTCATAAACGTTCATTAGTCGTTATTTTCAGCGATATGTTCGGATACGAAGAGCCGGAAAAGTTGTTTGCGGCTCTTCAACACTTGAAACATAATAAGCACGAGGTAATTTTGTTTCATGTTACGGACAGGAAACACGAACAAGATTTTTTGTACAATAATCGCCCTTTTAAGTTTGTTGACATGGAAAGCGGTGAAATTATTAAGCTGAATCCGAACGAAATACGAAGTTCTTATACAAAATCTTCGAAATCTTATATTGAAAAATTAAAATTGAAATGCGGACAATATAAGATTGACTTTGTTGAAGCAGACATAAATTCTGATTTTAAAGACGTGTTGATTCCGTATTTGATAAAGCGTTCTAAAATGCGTTAAAATTTCTGAAAGTCAGCAATTTGCTTCCCGACACCGATTCTTTTTTTTCGGGTTCGATGTTTATTTTCGGAGCTTTTACCCCTTTGTGGAAAAATTTATCACCGGTAAAAACTTTTGCTTCGTCCCAATAATTCGATTTAATAAAAGCGTTGATTGTTTGTGTTCCGCCTTCAATAATAATACTCTGTATTTCAGAAGAATACAAAAAAGAAAAGAGTTGCCGGAAAATGTCTTTTTTAAAATCAAGTTTTAAAAAGGTTATATTTTTTTTTGATTTTTTTTCTTTTTCGGTAAGAACGATTGTCGGAATTTTTCCGTCAAATAATTTCAATTTTTCCGGTAAACGTAAATTTTTATCAAAAACAATTCGCAGCGGATTATTTTCTGTCCAATCGCGCACATTTAAGCCGGGATTGTCTTTTTCGGCAGTAAGGGTACCGACAAGTATCGATTGTTCTTCAGAACGCATTTTATGCACAAAAATGCGAGCATATTCATCGGTTATCCAATTCGGTTTAATCGGAGTTTCCGGTTTTCTTTCAAAATCAATAAAACCGTCGAGCGTTTGAGCCCATTTTAAAATTACATAGGGCCGCTTCTTTTCATAAAAAGTAAAAAATCGCTTGTTTAATTCTCTTGCTTCTTTTTCAAGAACTCCGACCGTAACATCAATACTCGCATTTTTCATTATTTCAATACCTTTGCCGTCCACTTTTTCAAAACTGTCGCGACAGCCGATAACAACTTTCGGAATTTGCAAATCAACAATCATTTTTGAGCAAGCCGGTGTTCTGCCTTGATGTGCACAGGGTTCAAGATTAACGTATAAGGTTGATTTTTTCAGAAGGGTTTTATTTTTGACGGAATTTACGGCATTTACTTCGGCATGCGGCTCGCCGGCTTTTTTATGGTACCCTTCGCCGATAATTTTTCCGTTATATACAATCACGGAGCCGACAAGCGGGTTGGGACAGGTGTTGCCCAAACCGTTTTTTGCAAGATGCAGGCAGCGTTTCATGTATTTAATATCGTTTTTTGTGTGCATTTTTTTGTTTTACGAAAAACGTGTTATGTTTGTTGTTTTGCGGAGAAAACTTATTCTTTTTGTTGTCTTATAAAGACGGGTTATATTTGTTGCCTCGATGAAAGCATCTGTTTTTATCGCCTCGGAGAGACGACTACAAGTATCGCCCAACAGAGAAACTTTATAAATATCGCCTCGGAGAGACGATTTACAAGCATCGCTTCGAAGAGACGACTTACAAACATCGCCTCGGAGAGACGACTTACAAAAAATTTAGAATAAATGACCATTAAAGAAGCAAAGATATACATTCGTAAAGAATTATCGAATATTTATCCCAAAAATGAACTGAGTGCATTTATTCGAATTA
>CAZCPV010000015.1:7974-10767 GCA_964500765.1 uncultured Draconibacterium sp. | reverse complement strand
AGACGATTTACAGTTGTCGCCTCGGAGAGACGACCTACACGAAACTTTTGATATAATTGTCAGTAATCCGCCTTATGTAACACTTTCGGAAAAAGAAAAAACGGAGAAAAATGTGAAGGAATATGAGCCGGAGATTGCCTTATTTGTCGAAGATGAAAATCCGCTTATTTTTTATCGGGTAATTACGGGTTTTGCCGAACAGCAGCTTTCCGAAAACGGGAAATTGTATTTTGAGATAAATGAAAAATTCGGTAAAGAGGTAAAAGATATTCTCTGTTCTTTCGGTTTTTCGGGTGTTAAAATTATTAAGGATATTAACGGAAAAGAACGGATTGTAAAAGGGGTAAAAAAATAGCTGTTACCTCGGAACTTCAACCGAATCAATAATTTTCTTTATTATTTTTTCATTTGTTATCCCTTCCATTTCTTTTTCGGGAGATAAAATAATTCGGTGTCGCAGAACGGGAAAAGCAACATATTTTATGTCATCGGGAATTACGAAATCTCTGCCGTTCAGAGCGGCATTTGCTTTTGCGGCATTCATAATATTAAGCGATGCACGCGGCGAAGCCCCGAGATACAAATCCGAATTATTTCGAGTTTTATCAATAATCTGAACGATGTATTTAATCAAGTTTTCATCAATGTACAACTCTTTTATTACCCTTCTGAAATTGATAATTTCTTTTTTTGAAATCATCGGAATAATTTCGTCAATTTCTTGTTTTTCTTTTCTTTCGTGGCTGTTTTTTAAAATGTTTATTTCGTCTTCCGGTTTCGGATAGCCGACTTTTATTTTGAATAAAAAACGGTCGGATTGCGCTTCGGGAAGACGATAAGTTCCTTCCTGTTCTATCGGATTTTGCGTAGCAACAACGATAAACGGTTCTTCAATGTTGTAACTTGTACCGTCAACGGTTATTTTTCTCTCTTCCATTACTTCGAGAAGAGCGGCTTGTGTTTTTGCCGGTGAGCGGTTTATTTCATCTGCTAAAATAATATTTCCGAAAACAGGCCCTTTTCGAAATTCAAATTCCGATGTTTTTAGGTTAAAAACAGATGTTCCGGTAATATCCGAAGGCATAAGGTCGGGCGTAAACTGAATACGTGAAAAATCGGCGGAAATACTCTTTGCAAAGAGTTTTGCCGTAAGGGTTTTTGCAATTCCCGGAACTCCTTCAATTAGGATATGTCCGCCGGATAACAGTGCAATCATCAGTTGGTCAAGCATTTCGCCTTGTCCTATTACAACTTTTTCGATTGCTTGTTTTATTTCCGATGTTTTATTTCGTAAGTCTTCTAAATTAATTCTGTTTTTAAACTCGCCGGTATCAGTCATTTTTTTCTGTTTTTTCTTTGTTTTTACTTACTTTCTTTTTCTGTTTTTCCAATCGTTTTTGTTTGTCTTTTTCTAATTTCTTTAATCGTTTTTCTTCTTTTTTTGCAAGTTTTTGTTTCCTTTTCAATTGTTGTTTTGCAGCACGAACTTTATCTTTTGCCAGTACTTTTTTCTTGTGTTCGTATGCTTTTGTTTCTTCTTTGTATTTTTTTACCCAAGAAATTTTTACAAGTTCTCTTTGAATTTCAATTTGTTCGCCGGTTTTATCTTTTTCTGCGTAAATAAAAACCAGATACAAATCTTTCTTAAATTCCCGAGGGCTGATGTTTACGGAATCCGCAACAGAATATAAGTTCTTTACTTTCTTAATGTTAATTGTTCTTCCTTTTTCGGATTTTAAACCGATAATGGAATCTGTTTGATTTTTTTTCCAAGAAAAAGCTATTTTCGGATTTAATAAAAGCGTTGCATCAAAATCAAAAATTGTCGGTCGTTCGGATTTTGTTTCTTTGAAAACAGGTAAATTATAAAGCAATTTGCCCTTTTTTGCGGCATGCCACGTTTTGGAATCCAAACTTGCACTTACCAAGAGATTCATAGGAGCCGTATATTCAATATAAATATCAAAAGCTTGTTTTTTTAACTCAACTTTTGACTCTTTTACATTTATCCGTTTTCCGTTTTGCATAAAATACACATAAAACGACTCTTGTGCGATGATTTTTCCGAAAAATCCCGAGATTAACAAGATTAAACCGAGCAATATGATTTTTTTGTTGTGTTGCATTTTTGTTTTTTTACAATGAATACTAACGGTTTGAACAATTATTTATTTGCATTGTGCTTTTATTTCTTCAAGGATTTTATTGAACCGAATCAATTCTTCTTGTGAAATTGTTTCAAGTTTATTAATTTTTGTATGATATGACAAAAGTTTTTTTAACAAACCTATGTCCGTGCCGGTTTTTTGTGCTGCTTTTTCTTCGTCAAAACCCTCATTATCAATTAGATTAACATTATATTTTGTTTTTATAAAATTATTAAAATAAGTGAACCGTTTTAAGGCAATATCTTTATGATTTTTGGATTTGTGATATAAACCGCTCAGCGTAAGAATAAATGCTTTCGTTTTATTTTCGTAAGGTTTTATAGTCGGTATAATCCGCTGTTTTCGTTTTGCCGTAAAAAACACAAAAAATAAAACGGTAAGCAAAAGTGTGTAGTATGCCGCTTTTAAACTTTTTTCACTGAGCAAAAAACTTAAGGACGTTTTGCTTTGTTTTCTGAACGGTTTGTAATAATCGTCCCAAACAGTTTTTCGAATCGGAAGATAGGATAACATTTTATATGCAAAAGCGTAATTTTTTTCGGTTATCATTGCATAATTGGTAAAAACTTCCGGAACGGAACTTATATAGAAAAATCCTTTTCCGAATTTTTGTCGAAAAAACACG
>CAZCPV010000015.1:0-7874 GCA_964500765.1 uncultured Draconibacterium sp. | reverse complement strand
ATTGTTGCCGGATTTTGCCAAATTCAACAATGTTTCTGTTTCTGATTTGTCGAGAGTAAATGTTTCGGCAATGTAAAGGTAGTTTTTTAAACCGGCGGAATCGGGGTCGTATTTTTTGCGAAATTCCCATGTTGTTTTTTTGTTTACAAGGATTTGTTTTTCCGGAAAAATATCTTTTATTGTATTGAACAGCACATACGTTCCGTAAGGTATCTTATCTTTTTGTTCAAGCGTAAATCGCCAATCAATTTGTTTGGGTTTCATGGTTTCAAAAATAATAATTGAAATCAGCACAAGAACAATAAAAATATAATATTTCAGGTCTTTTTTTTTCATTCAAAATTTTTGAAAAATCGGTTAAAATCTCCGTAAACGGTATTGAAAAAGGTTTGTTTTATATTAAAATCTCCGTACCAAACATATTCATAAAATCGAGTTAATTTTGAAAATTCGAAGAAAAACCTGCTGTTTTTCATTTCCCGATTATAATCTTTATTTGTTTTCTCTTTTTTCCATTCGATTTCTTCAATTTCCGACAAAAGTTTTAATGTTTTTATGTATAAAAAACGAACGGCTTTCCGATAATCTTGATTTTTGATTGCGAGATTTATTACTTTATCAAAATCAACAGTATTTATATCTTCTTCAAAAACAGGAATATCGGACAATTTAATTTTTTTTGTTTTTAAGAAAAAACTATGCGGGCTGACCCCTAAAAGTTTCAGAATAATAAACAACAAAACGGCGAGAACAACAGCATAAAAAATGAATGAAATCAAATTTCCGCCTTTTCCGAGCAGATAAAAAAACTCAAAAATCAGTTGTTGAATCCAAAAAACAATGCGTTGCCACAAGTTTTTTGCTGATTGAGCCGGTTCCGTATTATAAAGAAAATAATCATCGTTAAGATATTTTTGAATTTTTCCCGATGTACGAATATTTATTGTTTCGGAGGTATCTTTTTTCAATGAGTCTGTGCTTTGTCCTGTCGCATAAAAAGAGAATTGCAACATAAAAAGAAAGAGCAAAAAAACCGGTATATGAAAACGTTTAAGGTGCATTAATCTTTGGGCTTAAAACGATTTATATCATCTTCTTCTAAAAATCTGTTTTTTTCCGGCTTTAACAACTCTTCTTTATTTTCAACCTCTGTTTGTTCCTTTTTCTCTGTTTTTTCGAAATTGTTATCATTATTTTCATCTGTTTTTTCCGGATTTATTGCCGCTATTCTGTCTTTTAAATGAATTCCTTCTTTTCGGGCTAAAATATTAAAATATTGAAAAGCAATCATTATTTGTTGCATCGACATAAAAAACAGATAAGCCGTAAAATATAAAAACACAAATAATGTTAATAACACAACGGAACCGGTTCCTATTTGTGTTCCGCTGACGGCTGCAGCAATAATAACCGCATAAATCGGTATAATAAAAACATAAGAACTTGCTCCTATTATCATTCCGAAAACCAATATAAGTCCGAATGTTTGCCACCACTTTCCTTTTATTATTTCGAATGAACGGGAAATTGAATTTCCGACATTTTTTTCTTCATAAACAGCTATCAGAAAAACAAAAGAAAGCGCAATTGCGAGATAAATTCCGGGAATGTATAATAATAAAACCCCGATTAACACTATAATATATGTTAAAATTCCGGCTCCGAAAATTTTTAAAACGTTCTTTTTTAACAAATTCCCCACATCGTCTTTTGTAAAGTTTCCCTTTCCCCGTTTAACATACAATGTTATGTAACTGTGTGTTACGACAACAACAGAAAGCAATCCCAACATAAGTGAAAGAGCTAAAAGAATACCGTAAACAGTGGTTGACCCGGAAATAGTCGTTTTCATAACAGCCGAAGAATAAATATTGTTTGCCAATAACGAAACGGTTAAAAAAGCCACCGCAACGAACGGTCCCGCAAATTTCAGCAGAGCTCCGGCAAAGGGCTTAAATTCCTGAATTAAAAATTGAAAAGGCGCTCCGATAATATCTCCGAAACTGCGTTCTTGAATAAAATTAATAATTTCTTTCGGTTTTTTGTTTGTCATAGTTTTCTGATTTTAGTTTTGAATTAACTTTTTTCGGATATATAAAAAAATACCAAATAATTACTGTTGCCGACAGCACGATTATGCCTATTCTGACAGCGTTGTTCCATTCTGTATGCCGTGTTACAAAACTTTCCAAAAATGCTGCCGCAATAATAAACGGAACCAAACCCGTAACCACCTTTACGCCTCTTCTTGCTGCTTTTATAAAGGATTTTTTGCGGGAATAGGTTTCCGGAAACAGCAAACTGTTTCCCAGCATTATCCCTATTCCTCCGGATACGACAAGCGTAAAAATTTCTATTGTTCCGTGAATCCAAACAGTAATAAGCGATTCGCTTAAAACAGAATGTTCAAAGAACATGTGAAAAAATCCGGCAAGCATAACACCGTGCATAAAAATATAAACAATTGAACCGAAAGAAGCAGCAATCCCGAGTAAAAATATCGAAAACATTACTTTAATATTATTATAAGCAATGAAAAAGAACATAGACAAACTGTCTCGGTCTTTGTAAATGCCCATTGGATCTCCGTTTTCGATGTTGTCAAGTGTTTGATTTACATAGGCATCTCCTAAAATAATTCGGCTGTATTCGTTGTCGTTTTCCGCAGAAATCCAACCGATTAAAAAACTGACAAGCAAAATGATAAACGAGTACAAAATGTATTTTCTTATACGAAAAAGTTCCTGCGGCAATTCAACTTTCCAAAAAGAAGCAAAACGATGCGAGGGTTCCTTCTTTGTTCTGTAAATTGCTCGGTGAATTTTTGAAGCCAAAGAATTCAAATATTGCTCTGTGGGCGATTTCGGAAAGTAGGTTTTAGCATAAGCCAAGTCATCCGTTATTTGAATAAACAGTGCTGCATAATAATCCGGATTCGCATTTTTCTTTACGGAAATCAACTTTTCCGCTTCTTTCCACCTTTCGGCATTTTTATTTAAAAAAACAACTTCTTTCACCATCTTTTTTTATCGGTTACAAATCTATAAAAAACCGGTAAAATATTATTACTTTTGAAAATTATATTCTTTTTAAACGATTAAGCATGCAAAAATTACAATTGGAAACAGCTCAAAATGTTGTTATTGAACAAGAAGTTGCAAATGTCGGAGAACGTATTGCCGCATTTTTAATAGACGGCATTATTCTGGCAAGTTATTTTTTCTTTATTTTTTTTATTTTCGGGATATTTTCAAATACAGGAAATAATGCCGGTTCTGCTGTTGTGTTTATCTTTTTAATTCCGATGTTTTTTTATTCTCTGCTTTGCGAAACCTTTATGAACGGGCAAAGTTTCGGAAAAATGGCAGTTAAAATTAAAGTTGCGAAATTAGACGGTTCCGAACCGACTTTCGGAAATTTTTTAATTCGCTGGTTATTTCGAATTATTGATAACAGTTTTTACGGAATTCCGGCTATTATTACAATTTCCGTAAACGGAAAAGGACAAAGAATCGGAGATATTGTTGCCAAAACTTCGGTTATCAGCTTAAAACGAAGCAAAACCATAAGTGAAACTATGTTTACGGAAATCGAAGATGATTACGCAGTTAAATATCCGGAAGCGGAAAATCTGCAAGACTCCGATATAAACACAATAAAAGATGTGTTGAATCACTATAAAAAAGACCCGACAAATGCCATCGGAATTTCTATGTTAAGACAAACTTTTGATGCTGTTAAGAAGAAAACAGGCGTTGAAACAACGCAAACACCCGGCGAATTTTTACAAACCCTTATTAAAGATTATAATCATATTTATAAAGCATAATTTACAAAACTTAAAATAACATTTACAGTAAATGTTTGACGAGGTACTGATTTTTTGTATTTTATTAAAATTTAAAAAATTCTTTACCGGCTCTGCGGAATATGCAATAAAATACAAATTATTCTGTTTTATTATAACAATTAATTGTTTATTTCGATTTCAGTAAAATCTTTTCTATGTAACATCTTTACTTTTATGTTTAATTTTCAGTAAAGCTTGTTATGTTTCTTTCTTTTTTTAAATTTCTTACTGTTTTTATTATACTGCTTATTATCAGAGGTTTTACTTTTGCTCAAATGAGTTATACGAAACCGATTACAATAAACAGGAAACAGGAAATTTCTGATATTGCTTATAAATTACCGTATCGAGGCGATAATTATAAATTTTACGGCACTTTCAGTTTTCATGTCTTCGGGAGGGCATTTGTAAACAACAAGGTTTATAATTCTTTTACGGAAGCCCAGCATCTTTCAAAACAAAATCTTGCGAATGTTCAAATTCGGATATTAAAGTGTTCCGGAAAAAAGTTTGGGCGGCTAAATCCTTACAACAGTAAAATTTGCGGAAATCAAATTGTTTTTATGACTCCGATGAAAAAAAAAGGAAAACCCTTGAGGTTTTATTACCGAACAGGACTTTTTCGCCGATTTTTCCGGTTTTCGAAAAACGGAACTGCAAAAAATTTTTCTTCTCTCTCTGTTGATTTTGAAACTACGGCAAAATATCTTATAAATTTGGATGATGCCGCTCGGTTTTACGGAATGCAAATTAAAGCGGTTACGATTAAGCATTCTTTTATAAAGTGTTTATACGAAACAAATTACGGAAAAGAATTAAAAAAAAGAAAAATTCGTTTTGTAAAATACCTTTCCCGAAAAATAAATCGTCGATATGAAGAACTGTTTTTGGTCGAATTTGAAAAAGTAATGTAACTTTTCCTTTCCCTAAAACCCTGTCGGATTTTAAAAAATAAAAATCTGCAAATAATATTTTTTTACAAACCCTTGTTTAGAATCAATCTAAATATTATGTTTGCACTTTATTTTTATTAAGATTTATTAAACACAAAGAAATGAAATACAGTATAGATGAGGTTTTAAAGGTACTTTCAACTGTAAAAGACCCCGAAACCGGAAAAGATTTAATCAGTTTAAATGCCGTCGGTTCTTTAAGTTCGGAAGAAAATAAAGTAGAATTTTCTTTAAATCTTCCGGCAAGTAACCCTTTTGTAAAATCAATAGAAAAAGCTTGTATAAAAGTTTTAAAGGAACAATTGTCCGAGAATTTGGAAGTTGAGGTAAAGGCAGCACCGAAAATTGAAGTTCAAAAAGTTACTTTCGGCAGAACGGACGACCAAAAAATATTACCCGGCGTAAAAAATATTCTTGCCGTAGCATCGGGGAAAGGCGGTGTCGGAAAATCAACCGTTTCGGTTAATTTAGCGATTTCTTTGGCAAAGCAAGGTGCAAAAGTCGGTTTGTTGGATGCCGATGTGTACGGACCCTCAATTCCGAAAATGCTCGGAGTTGAAGGCGAACGCCCGAGTATAAAAAAAATGAACGGAAAAGATGTTATAGTTCCTATTGAAAAACACGGAATTAAAATGCTTTCAATCGGATTTTTCGTAAAACCCGAAGATGCTTTAATCTGGAGAGGAGCCATGGCAACCAGTGCAATAAACCAGTTTGTAAAAGACACCGATTGGGGTGATTTAGACTATTTTGTAATTGATTTACCACCCGGAACCGGAGATATTCATCTTACCATTGTTCAGGCAATGCCTGTTACGGCGGCAGTTATCGTAAGTACCCCGCAAGATGTTGCTCTTGCCGATGCATTAAGAGGTGTAGGTATGTTTAAAGCAGAAAAAATTGAAGTTCCCGTTATCGGATTTATTGAAAATATGTCGTGGTTTACACCGAAGGAATTACCGAATAACAAATATTATATTTTCGGAAAAGACGGATTAAAAAATCTTGCCGAACGAATGGAAATACCGCTTTTGGGTCAAATTCCTCTTGTACAGGGAATAAGAGAATCAGGCGATTACGGAAGTCCGATTGCTTTGGATAAAAATTCTCCTGAAGGAAATGCTTTTATTGAACTTGCAAAACAAGTAGCCGAAAAAATTGAAGAAAGAAATGCAAAATTAGATCCCACAAAAAAAGTGGAAATTGACCCAAATGCAAGTTGCGGTGCATAATATTTTGTATTTTCCGGAAACACGAAAAATATCAGAGTTCATTAAAAAAATATGACAAAAGTTGAGAAAAAACAATATGTTTTCAGGATTAACGAAGTTTTAGAACTTGTACGTCTGTATCTTCAGGCAGACGGCGGAGATATTAATTTTGTTGATTTGTCTGAAGATTTGAAGGTTTTTGTAAATCTTACGGGTGCCTGCGGAACGTGTGCTATGAGTATTCAAACATTGAAATTCGGTGTTGAGCATGCACTGAAAAATGCAATTCCTGAAATAAAAGAGGTTGTTGCCGTATAAATAAAAAATAAATTTCTTTTATCTTTGCGAAAAATATTTGTATGAAGAAGAAAGATGAAGAATTTATGCGAGAAGCAATTCGCTTATCTCGCGAAAGTGTTAAAAACGGCGGCGGACCCTTCGGTGCCGTTATCGTAAAAAACGGAAAAATAATTGCTGCGGCATCCAACAAGGTAACACAAGAAAACGATCCTACGGCACATGCCGAAGTTTCTGCTATTCGCGAAGCCGCAAAAAAACTAAATACCTTTAATCTGTCCGGTTGCGAAATTTATACTTCCTGCGAACCTTGTCCGATGTGCTTCGGTGCTGTTTATTGGGCACGGCTGGACAAACTGTATTTTGCTAATACAAAACAAGATGCAAAATCAATCGGTTTTGACGATTCTTTTATTTACGAAGAAATTAACCTTCCTTACGAAAAACGAAAAATTCCGAATATTCAATTACTTCGTAACGAAGCAATTGAAGCATTTAAGGATTGGGAAAAGAAAGAAGATAAAACAGAATATTAAATTAAAAATAGTTTATCTCTTCTTTTGTTTCCGTTGTCATTTTTGAAATATCGTTTAAAAGATTATTTGCCAAACTGCTGGCTCCGATTCTGAATAATTCCGAAGTAAGGTATTCTGTTCCTAAAACGTCTTTTAAAACAGCATAATATTTCAGAGCCGTAACGGAATCGGATATTCCTCCGGCGGGCTTTATACCGATTTTTTTACCCGTTTTTTCATAAAACTCTTTAACGGTTTGTGCCATTACATACACGGCTTCAAGCGTTGCGGCAGGATTTGTTTTTCCGGTAGAGGTTTTAATAAAATCGGCTCCGGCTTCTGCGGCAATAACGGAAGCTGTTTTTACATTTTTCATACTGCCCAAAGACCCGCTTTCAAGAATAACTTTTAAATGTTTTTTCCCGGATACCTTTTTTAATGCTTTAATTTCATTAAAAACTGTTTCATAATCTCCGCTCAAAAATGTTCCTGCGGAAATAACCATATCTGCTTCGTCGGCACCTTCTTCAAAAACTTTTTCGGTTTCGGCAATTTTTATATTAAGAAATGTTTGTGAAGAAGGAAAACCTCCGGTTACGGATGCAATTTTCACATTTTTTGCATTAAGATTTTCTTTTACCGTTTTTACAAGTGTCGGATAAACACAAATAGCGGCAACATTGGGCATATCCGGAAAAACAGAGTTAAAGGTATTAACTTTTTCGGCAAAATATTTTGCTCTGTCTTGTGTATCCGTATGGTTTAGTGTTGTTAAATCAATAAAACCGAATATTTGCTTCAGTGTATCAACCGTGTAAATTGATGAAATGTTGCCGGTAATTTGTTTAACTTCTCTTTCAACGGTATCATCTTGTATGTTTAGGTCGTAAGATGACAAAATTTTGTTTATTCCCATAGTTTTAAAATTAAAAAAGTCGGCCCGGCGGGGTTCGAACCCGCGACACCGAGATTAAGAGTCACGTGCTCTGCTTGTTGAGCTACGGAACGAGATAAAAATGCAAATGTAGAAATTTTATAAAGAAAGTAA
>CAZCPV010000014.1:8907-22686 GCA_964500765.1 uncultured Draconibacterium sp. | reverse complement strand
AAATCTTTTCGGGTTATTTTTGCCGGTTGCAATTTTTTTGCGGGAGATATTACGATTAACATATTTTATTTTTTAAGAAACAAAAATACACTTATTTTTTTTATCATTGCAAAACAAGAAAATTAAGTTAATGAAACAAAAACAACAAATCGTTTATAACGGAACGTTTATTCCCGAAACCGAAATTTCTTTTTATACCGAAAACAGGGCTTTTTTATACGGCGATGCAATTTTTGAAACTTTGCGTGTTAATAACCGAACAATTCTGTTTTTCGAGGAACATTTAAATCGCATAATTTCCGGTATGACAGTGCTGAAATATGAAATTCCCGATAAGTTTACTCTTTTTAAAGACAAATTAAACGATGAAATTTTAAGTCTCTTAAATAGAAATAAAATTTTTAAATCTGCTCGCATACGGATTACGGTTTTTCGAAAATCCGGCGGGTTATATACTCCGGCAACCAATGCGGCAGACTATGTTATTTCCGCAGAAAAACTTAATTCGGAATATTTTCGACTCAATCCGGAGGGTTTAAGAATTTCGGTTTTTAAAGAAATAAAAAAGCCCTTAAATATTTTTTCCCCGTTTAAAACCGGAAATTCATTAATCTACACTTTGGCCGGGATTTATAAAAAAGAAAATACGCTTGATGATTGTCTTATTTTGAATGAACAAAATCAAATAATCGAAGCCGTTTCTTCATCTGTTTTTTTGGTAAAAAATAAAACGTTAATCACTCCGCCTGTCAGCGACGGTTGTATTGACGGTATTCTGCGAAATGAAATCATCCGGTTAGCCGACTTGCATAAAATTCCATGCACCGAACAATCGGTTTACGAAGAAGATTTGTTATCGGCGGAAGAAATTTTTCTGACCAATTCAATAAACGGAATTCAATGGGTTGTAGCATACAAAAACAAACGCTATTACAAACGTTTATCCGAGTTTTTTATCAAACTGTTAAATAAAAATTGAATTAGACGCTTACTTACTGTTTGTCCGTTTTTTAGTTTTATCAACTTATTAAAAAATGTATGCTTTTTCTGTGATAATCCGTGAAATCTGTGTGAAATTAAAATATTAACTAACGGTGTTTTTAAAAATCGTTAAGTGCCTGATTCAAAATAAAAATTAGTTTAAATTCGGATTTTCGGGAAAATATTGCCACGCTTTATACGGTTTGTCAAGTTCGGAAACCGTTTTGTTCCATATTTTTTTATCGTTTCGCATAATTGTTTTAACATCAATATCCGAAACCAACCAATAATCTTTTTTAATTTCAGCCATTAATTGTTCTGAATTCCATCCGGAATATCCCGTAAAAAATCGTATCTTTTTCTCATCCAACTTCCCGGCTTCCGCTAAGGTTTGTATAATATTAAATTCGCCGCCCCAATATAAGTTTTCTTTAATACAGATACTTCCCGGAATTTTATCTCCGTAGGTATGTATATAATAAATGTGTTCACTGCCCACCGGTCCGCCCAAGGATATATTCATGTCAAGATTTCCGAATTCTGAAGAAAAGTCAGAAATTTTACGATTAAACGGTTTATTTAAAATAAAACCGATTGTTCCGTTTTCATTATGTTCAGCCAAAAGAATAATTGACCTGCTGAAAATACCGTCCGGTGCAAACGGCTCTGAAACAAGGACTAAGCCCTGTTTCGGTTTCATTTTATTATGCTTTATTTTAAATATGTCTTGATAGTTGTTCATTTAGTCTTTCCCTCTTTCTTTATAAATTGACACAATAAAAATGCCGTTTTATATATTTATCATGCTAAAATAAATATAATTTATATTTTTGTAAAGTAATCTTTTATTTTGAAAAAACCAAATGAATCGTTTATCTATTTTATCTGTCGCACTCATCATATTGTTTTTTGTATCTTCTTGCAATCGTCGTATTCGATATATTTATAAAGAAAACCAAAAAGCAGATACTGTTTTTTCATACCCTGTTAAATCAGAACCGTATCGATTAAAGCCGAAAG
Source organism: uncultured Draconibacterium sp. (assembly GCA_964500765.1). GTDB lineage: Bacteria > Bacteroidota > Bacteroidia > Bacteroidales > JAADGE01 > JAADGE01. The sequence goes on along the minus strand of CAZCPV010000014.1, from coordinate 20,685 downwards.
ATGTTTTACACATAAAAATTGTAACAACCGAACCGGACATAAACAAACTTTTCAAAATTGACGAGCAAAATAATAACCTCAATCAAAACCTTAACGGCGGAAATTTTTATTTATCCGGTTTTACGGTTAATGATACGGGATACGTACAAGTTCCGATATTAGGAAGCATTGAAGCTGAGGGCAAAACCACAGCGGAATTTCGTAACGTTGTAACGACAAAAACACATCAATATCTGAAAAATGCTATCGTAAACGTAAAACTGGTCAGTTTTAAAATTTCTTTTCTCGGAGAGGTAAAAAACAAAGGACCTGTTTATATTTATCAAGACAATATTGATATTTTGGAAGCCGTATCAAGAGCCGGAGGCGTTACGGACTATGCCGATATGCAAAATATTACCGTTGTAAGAAATGAAAACAACAAACGTTTAGTTTATAAACTTGATTTAACAAACAGAGCAATATTAACCTCAGATAAATTTTATTTACATCCGGATGATATTATTATTATCAATCCGATAAAAGCAAAAATTGCACAAATGAATTTTAAAGATTATTTCTTTTTCTTTTCTGCCATATCCTCGGCATTGAGTACAACGGCGATAATAATTAACCTTTTTGCAAAATAAAAAAGAAAGATAAGATGACCGAAGCATATAATAATACGGAAGATTCCGGAAATAATGGTTTTGAAATTAAAAAATATTTTTTTAAAGCCGTTTCTTATTGGTATTTATTTGTTTTATCAATTATAATATCTTTTTTTGCCGCTCGGTGGATTAACAAACACGCCATTCCTACTTACGGACTTCACGCAACCGTAATGTTAAAAAACGAAAGTAACGAAGAAGAAGTTGCCGGCGGCTTAACCCTTTTTGCAAAACGAAAAAATATTGATACACAACTCGGTATATTAAAATCATATTCTTTAAGCAAAGAAGCCGTTGAAGAACTTAATTTTGAAACATCATACTACCGAGACGAACGGTTTAAAAGAAATTATGAAATTTATAACAAATCTCCTTTTGTCGTTAATTATGACACAACATCCAGGCAATACAACAATGTTCCTGTTTATGTTATTTTTCAATCAAAAAATACGGTAAAAATTATTATAGAGCCCTTCGATTATGAAAAAACAATAAAAATCGGCGAACAATTCAGATACAAAGATTTCAGTTTTAATATTACATACAGAGATTCGGTTTCTTTTTCACCCGAAATTATCGGGAATAAATATTTTTTCATTAAAAAAACCGTTAACAGTATAGTTCAATCTTACCTTTCTCGCTTGGAAATTGAGGTAAGCCCGGAACGAAGTTCAATTCTGTGGCTTTGGATGGTTGGTACGGTTCCGCAAAAAGATGCCGATTATCTTAATAAACTTATTGAAATTTATATCCGTAACGGGTTGGAAGAAAAAAATCAAAAAGCAAAAAGCATTATAAAATTTATTGACAAACAATTGGAAAGTGTTTCCGATTCTTTAAAAGTTACGGAAAACAACCTGCAAGTTTTCAAACAAAAAAATAAATCCGTAGATATCAGCAATGAAGGAATGTTATTATTAACAAAATTAACGGAATTACAAAAATACGCAGAAGCACAAAAGAAAAAACTAAGCTATTACAAATACGTTAAAGCCCAGTTAGACAACAATAAAATTGTAAGTTCCTTAACCGCACCTACCGTAATGGATATAAATGATCCTGTTCTGTTAAGTTATCTTGAAAAACTTTCCGAAGCTGTTACGCAACGAGATGAACTGGATTTCAGTGTAAAAAGCGACATTCCGATTTCCGAAAAATTAGATTTGCAAATTCAAAATGTCCAAAACCAAATTAAAGTTCACGCTCAAAAAAACATTGAAGTAACCGAAAACGAATTGCAAACCGTTAATAAAAATATTGCCGAAGTAAATACCGATATAAATCGTTTACCCGTTTCCGAACGACAAATAATTAATATTCAAAGAAAATTTGACATAAATGACGAAATATACACGTTATTATTAAGACGAAGAACTGAAGCTGCCATTACCCAGGCATCAAATAAAGCCGATACAAAAATGCTTGACCCGGCAAGACCCGAAACAGCAGAAAAAAAATCACCGGATACCGGCGGAAACACAAAAAAAGGTATTTTATTCGGTTTTTTAATCCCGATTCTTTTAATTGTTGTTCTTGAGTTTTTTAACAACAAGATTGAAGACAAAACAGATATTGAAAACAGAACAAATATTCCGATATACGGTACGGTAGGAAGAAATAAAACCAAAACAAATCTTCCGGTGGAAAAACATCCGAAAGCACCTATAACCGAAGCTTTTAGAGCATTAAGAACAAACCTTCAATTCGTTTTAAAAGGACAAAAAAAGAAAATTATTGCCGTAACCTCTTCCGTCAGCGGTGAAGGAAAAACATTTGTTTCAACAAATTTAGCTGCAGTTATAGCTTTATCGGAAAAGAAAACACTATTGGTAGGTCTTGATTTAAGAAAACCAAAGATACAAAATGATTTTGAATACAATAATCAATACGGTATCAGTACATACTTAGTTGAACAATGTAAATATGAAGACGTAATTCAAGAAAGTAATGTTAAACATCTGTATTTGGCACTTTCCGGTCAGACTCCTCCGAATCCGGCAGAATTAATAGAATCGGAAAAAATGAAAAACTTTTTCGACAGAGCGATAAAAGACTTTGATTATATTATTGTAGATACACCGCCTATTGCCGTTGTTACCGATGCTCTTCTTTTAAACGAAATTGCCGATGCCTTTTTATATGTAATGCGTCAATCCTATTCTTCCAAAAATGTTATTAAATTATTGGAAGATGCCAAAAAAGAAGGAAACTTAAAAAACCCCGGAATTATATTAAATGATGTTCAAATTAAAAAAGGTTTTGATTACAGCCACGGGTACGGATACGGATACGGATACGGATACGGACAAGGTTATTACGGCGAATTTGACGAAGAAAAAGAATCATTTAAAACTAAATTTTTGAATTTCATAAAACTAAAAAAGTCATGAAACATTTTGATCCTGCAACAGAATTAAGCAAATTAGAACAATTCGGAGAATTCGGCGGTGTAAATCCGTCAATAACCGATTCGGCGACCTATACCTTTCTCGGTGCGGAAACCATGGTTGACACCTTTCACGGGGAAGCCGAAGGGTGTTTTTTATATTCAAGACATTGGAATCCGAGCAACAAATATTTGTCAGAAGCACTTGCCGCCATGGAGGGAACCGAATCTGCCTGGGTAACCGCATCCGGAATGGCTGCTATTACTTCGGCAATTCTTCAATTGTGTAACACGGGCGACCATATCGTATCTTCGGTTACAACCTACGGCGGAACATTTGCCTTTTTGAAATATTACCTTCAAAAATTTAATATCGACGTAAGCTTTATTATCCCGACGGATTTAGACGCTCTGAAAAAAGCAATTCGCCCGAATACAAAAGTTATTTATACCGAAACCGTATCAAATCCTTTGCTCCAAATTTCCGATATTCCGGCTATGTCAAAAATTGCGAAAGAAGCCGGGGCAAAACTGATTGTTGACAATACCTTTTCGCCCATGATGATTTCCCCGCACAAACTCGGTGCCGATATCGTAGTTTACAGCATGACCAAATTTATCAACGGAAAAAACGATTGCGTGGCGGGAGCAATATGCGGAAGCGAAGATTACATAAATTCATTAATTGATCTGAATACCGGAACAGCCATGTTGCTCGGTCCCGTTCTCGACCCCATGCGTTCTTCAAGTATTCTGAAAAATCTTTATACTTTGCATATCCGAATGAAACAACACAGCAAAAATGCACAGTTTTTATCCCAAAAATTTACGGAATATGGCACAAAAGTTATTTATCCCGGATTAAAAACACATCCCGGACACAAATTACTTACCTCAATGATGAATGAAGAATTCGGCTTCGGCGGTATGATTGCCATAGATTTGGAAACCAAAGAAAAAGCATACAAATTTATGGAAAAAGCCGAAAAACTCGGTGTCGGATATCTTGCCGTAAGTTTGGGCTATTTTAAAACACTGTTCAGTAATTCGGGAAGCAGTACGTCATCGGAGGTTCCGGAAGATGTGCAAAAAGAAATGGGAATGTCGCCCGGATTAGTCCGTTTTTCCGTAGGATTAGATAACGATATTGAACGCACATGGGAATTAATAAAAAAATGCCTGTAAAGTTTATTTTGTTTCACATTTTTATGGTGTAACAAATTCTTAAAATATTCGTTTTATATATATATTTCGGAAGGAATAAACTTCAAAATCAGCTTATTCCTTCTTTTTTTAATTCAAATAACAAGCTATGAAATTTCCGAAATTATTACTCTTTTTATTGTTTACCTCAAGTTTTGCATTTGCCCAACCGGATACCCTTAAAGTAAAAAAAGAACGAAAAAAAGTTGAGTTCGGTCCGAACAAAACACACTATGTTCATGCATATTTTAATTTTCTTTTTGCAACACCGCCGGAAGAAGGAAATGATGCCGATATTTTTTACGGAAAAACACATTCGATATCCTACGGTGTTCGATATCGTTTTAAAATTGCCGATTTTTTTGCTGTCGGTGCCGGATTAAACTATACTTATTACGCTTGGCATTTTAAACAAACCGAAAATAAAAAAATTCCCACATCCGCTTTGTACGATAAGGAAAAATTAAAAATAAATACGCTCGGAGCAGATGTTTTTATTCGATTTAAAATCGGAAAAAACAAAAAAAGTTCTGTCGGCAACTATATTGATGCCGGAGCTTATGCCGATTGGGATTATTACGATTCAAGGCAATTTACGAATTTTGTAAACAATACAAATTCCGACGGCTATTCCACATATACCGGAATAAATTCAAAATTGAACTATTTGAATAAAATTAATTACGGTGCAGAGCTTCGTCTCGGCTACGGAAAAATTGTTTTATTCGGAAAATACCGCCTTTCGGATATGTTTACTCCGGATTATAAGCAGCTTGTAAGCAATACGGAATTGCCGAGATTAATGATTGGTTTGGAAATAGGGCTTCATAAATAATGGTTTGTAAATTTTGCGGAGAAGAATTTTCGGATAAATTGGACGAATGCCCGAATTGCGGTATTCCCGTAAACGAAACCGGAATTGTAAAAAACGAAACTGTTTTTATTTGTCCGGTTTGCGGTGCCGAAAATCCGCCGGGCGAACGAAAATGTAATTATTGTTGCAGTATTTTTAATACGTAAGTCGTCTTTCCAAAAGCGACAATTGTAAATCGTCTTTTTAAAGGCGATGAGTGTAAATCGTCTTTCCAAGGCGATGAGTGTAAGTCGTCTTTCCAAAGCCAACTTTTGTAAATCATCTTCCAAAGCCGACAAAAAAACAACCAAACTGTTCTTAATTCTCAAAAACCATATTATAAGGTCTTTCAATTTGCTCTCCGAGTTCGTTTATTCCTATACTTCGGCTTTTCCGGAAAGTTTCCCGCCCCCCGAAATAGCATACAACCGTAGGAACGGCAAAAATTTTGTTTTGTCCGGCAATTTCCGGACTTAAAACCGTATCGGCATAATACATTTTCATTTTCGGAAAATGAGTGTCTAAGAGTTCGGCAACTTTCGGTTTTAAAACTTTGCAAACATTGCACCGGTCATGAGAAAAATACACTAATACGGCATCTTCTTTTTCTAAAATAGTATTAAATTGTTCCGAATTTTTTACTGTTGAATAGGACATTTTTCTCTTTTTTTTTCAAAATTTCGGCAAATATAAAAACAATCCGGTATTACGACCGTTTAGATAAAATAAATTTTATTTTCATCTTTTCGAGTTTATCTTTACATCTGATATGAAAAAAATTTTCTTCATCCATATTATTCTTTTCGGAACAATCCTTTCTTTTGCACAAACGATTACAATAAAAGGTACCGTCAGCGATGCAAAAACCGGAGAAGCCGTAATCAATGCAATCGTAAATTCCGAAGACGGAAAATACGGTACGGTTACCAATAATTACGGGTTTTATTCATTAACCGTTCCTGCCGACACAAAAAAACTGCACTGCAACAGCATAGGTTATTCGGAAACGACAAAAATATTAGCTGTTCGGAAAAATCAAACCCTGAATATCGAATTAAACCCTTCCGACAACGAATTGGGTGAAGTAACCGTTACCGGAGAAGCTGCCGACCGAAATATAAAAACTGCCGAAACCGGTGTGAACACGATAAGTCCGCACGACACAAAAATAATTCCCGTAATTTTCGGAGAGCAGGATATTTTAAAAACCATTCAGTTATTACCCGGAATTAAACCTGCCGGCGAAGGAAACAGCGGGTTTTACGTTCGCGGCGGCGGTGCCGATGAAAATCTTATTTTATTGGACGAAGCACCCGTTTATAATGCCTCTCATTTAATGGGTTTTTTCTCCGTTTTTAATTCGGATGCCGTAAAAAATGTAAAAATATACAAAGGTACGGCACCGGCTCAATACGGCGGTCGCTTATCTTCGGTTTTGGATATTCAAATGAACGACGGAAACTCAAAACAATTTACGGCAAACGGCGGTATCGGGTTAATTTCTTCCAAATTAACATTAGAAACACCGATAATAAAAGATAAAGCATCTTTAATTGTCTCGGGAAGAAGAACGTATGCCGATTTATTTCTTGCTTTTGCACCGAAAGAAGAACAACGCAACAGCACCTTGTATTTTTATGATTTAAATTCAAAAGCAAATTGGAAAGTAAACGATAACAACCGTATTTATCTTTCCGGATATTTCGGCAGAGACGTTTTCGGATTCAGCGACATTATGAGTATGAACTGGGGAAATGTTACCGGAACAGCCCGTTGGAATCATGTTTTTAATGAAAAATTGTTTCTGAATACATCTGCAATATACAGCAAATATGATTACCAAATCGGTATCGGATTTTTTGCCGATTCGGGAAAAGTAAAACTCAATTCGGCAATTAAAGATTTTCACCTGAAAGAAGATTTTCAATACTTTTATAACAGTAAAAATTTATTCCGTTTCGGAATCGGCTCAATTTACCATACTTTTTTACCCGGAGAAGTTGACGCAAGCGAAGTCAGTTTTTTAAACGATATTGAAGTTGACCAAAAATATGCTTTTGAGAATGCGGCTTATATTTCACACGAATACGAAATCCTGAAAAATCTGAAAGTTGTTTACGGTTTGCGGCTTTCTGCATTTTGTGTCTTGGGCCCGAGTACGGTTTATGAATTTGATAATCGTCAAAACCCGATTGATTCCGTTCTTTATTCAAAAAATGAAATTATAAAAACCTATAAAAATTTTGAGCCGCGATTTTCTTTGAATTACATAGTTAACAAACAAAATTCTGTTAAATTTGCCTATACGCGAAATGCTCAATATGTTCATTTATTATCAAATTCTACGGCATCAACACCGGCAGATATTTGGTATCCGGCAACAAAACTTGTTACGCCGGGTACTGCCGATTTATATTCCGTAGGTTACTACAAAAATTTTTCGACTAATATGTTTGAATCTTCCGTTGAATTGTATTACAAAGATTTACACAATGTTATAGATTATCGAAACGGAGCAAACGTTATGGTAAATAAATATTTGGAGGCAGAATTGGTTTACGGAAAAGGGTGGTCGTACGGTGCCGAATTATACATAAAAAAACAAACCGGAAAATTAACCGGCTGGATAAGTTACACATGGTCGAAAACCGAAAGACAATTTGAAGAAATAAATAACGGACAGCCCTTCCCTGCCCGACACGACCGGACACACGATTTTTCGATAACGGCAATTTACAATTTAAACAAACGCTTAAGTTTTGCCGCAACCTGGGTTTATTATACGGGGGATGCCGTTACTTTTCCTTCCGGAAGATATATTGTTGACGGACGCATCGTTCAGCTTTACACGGAACGGAACGGTTACAGAATGCCGAATTATCACCGCGGAGATGTAAGTGTTACTTATTACAATAAAAAGAAAAAACATTGGGAGTCGAGCTGGAATTTATCGGTTTATAACGTATATGCACGAAAAAATGCTTATCAAATTACGTTCCGACCGATAAACGAAAATTCAACACAGTTTGAAGCCGTTCGTTTAGCTTTATTTTCGATAATTCCTTCGATTTCTTACAGTTTCAGATTTAAATAAATTATTTTTCGGCAGGCACCTAACCAATATCAAAAAATCTTATAAATACCGACACTTAATATTTAAATTTCACACAGATATCACAGATTATCACAGAAAATCCATAATTTTATAAACGGATAAAGATAAATTAGTGCTGTTAAACAGTTTAACAAAAAAGACAAATTATAACTAAGTGCCTAATTCTGTAAATTATTTTCGCCGGCTTTTATCGGGTGTTTTTTAGTATATTTTGCCCACCAAGTACTGAGCAAAAGTCCGGATGCAATATGCCAAATGCCCCACATTGCAGCAATAAAAGCAATTCCGCCGTAGCCGTCGGGAAAAATGTGTTTATTGAAAATAAGAACCAATGCGATACCCGAATTCTGTATGCCGGTTTCTATGGTAATTGTTTTTCTGTCAAGTACGGAAAGAAAAGACGCACGGGCAATACCGTTTCCGATTCCGAAAGCAATTGCATTATGCACCAAAACAATGGGAATAAGCAACAGAAAATAATTCATAAAATGCCCGAAATTTGCAATTACGGCACCTGCAATAAATCCGAGAAATGCAATTACCGAAATCCATTTTACGGGCTTAACAATTTTTTCGGTTATTTTCGGAAATCTGCGGGCAAACCATAATCCTACAACCAAAGGAATTCCCATTAAAATAATAATGGTTTGAAAAACATGTTCCCACGGAATTTCAATCGGATGTGCCAAAGGAACCGTACTGATGTACAGTTCACTCCAGAAGACAAAATTTAAAGGTGTCATTAAAATTGATAATAAATCGGAAAATGCCGTAAGGGTAACCGACAAGGCAACATTTCCTTTTGCCATTGAAGTCATAAAATTGGAAACATTTCCGCCCGGACACGATGCCACCAACAGCATTCCCAAAGAAATAGATACCGGAAACTTTAATAAAATGACCAACAAATAAGTAATCGCCGGAAGTAATAAAAATTGGGCAAGCAAGCCGATTATTACCGATTTCGGGTTTTTGGTTATTTGAAGGAAATTTTCTCGTTTTATCCCGAGAGCCACACCGAACATTATAAAAGCAATGGTAATATTCATAACCATTAATCCGGCTTCGTTAAAATTTAATTTTATGGCATCTAAGGGCTGAAGAAGAGCGTTGTATTTTTCGAACATAGTAAAATTTTAAAACGCTAATATATAAATATTTTTTTATCTGTTTAATATACTTAAAATTAAATCGGGTTCATATCCTTTTGATGCAGCAAATCGCAACAATTTTGTTTTTATTTTAAAATCTTCCTTTTCTTTTATACTTTTTCTTTTTTGAGAAATCAGGTTTTTCAGTGTTTCTTTATATTTTTCTTCAGGAATTTGATTTAATGCTTCTTTAATTAACTTTTCGGGTATTTTTTTTTGAACAAGCATTGTTCGTATTTTAATTTTTCCCCATTTGTTAAACTCAAATTTTTCTCTTACATAATAGTTTACATAACGTTCTTCGTCAATAAATTTTTGTTTTTCAAGTTCTGTAATTAGTTTATCGTGTTCTGCCGGGTCTGCCTTCCAATCATACAGTTTTTGCCTGATATCCGACTTGCATTTTTCAACTTTACTGCACAGATACATTGCTTTGTTCAGAGCTTTTTGATATGAAATATATTTTTGCTGCATTTTTATTCAACAACGGCATTTTTGCTCATTATCAGGTGTTTATATTTCTCGGAAGGAGAAGAAATAAACTCGCCTATGCCGTACTCTTCCCACTTTTTATCAACCAAATTTATTGTTTCCTTATCGGAAGTTACAATATCCGGCCAATCTCTTTTAAAATTATCAATGTCGGCACGTTTTCGGGTTCCGTCAATTATCAGGTGCGAAACTTCTCCCGGATTTTCGGATTTGAAAATAAAGCAGTCGCGCAAAGGTTCAATATTATTTGCAAAAATCCAGGTTGATTGTTCAATGTCAAAAACGTTAACGGGATAATCAACAAAAATAAAAAATTTCACCTTCTTAATGCCTTCTTCTTTTACAAGCTGTTGAGAAAGTTCTTTAATATGGTTTGGTTTATTTTTCTTAACGGAAATAAACAAAAAAGAAATATCCTGTCTTAAAAGGTCATCATTTATTTCTTTTATTTCCGAATATTTCTTTTTCAACTGAAGAATGTCAATTTCAACGGTTTTTAAATTAATTTTCAGGTTTTTATTTTCCGATTTTTCTTCATCGTATTTTTTTGTCGCATCAAATCCGAGTTTGCTGCCGTAAGCAAATTTACTTGACGAGTGGTCGAGAATGTCAAGCGGTCCTTTCATAAAATTAATGTCTTCCGCCGGATTTACGTTTTCGGAAAATATTTTTGCCGCCTGTTTATAATCGGAAATTTTGATATTCTTATCAAAAACAATGAGCATTTTATTAAACATCATTTGCCCGGCACCCCACAGAGCCGTCATTACTTTATGTGCATGCCCGGCAAAACTTTTTTCGATACTTACAAGGGTAAGGTTATGAGCCACTCCGGCATCGGGAATGTGCATATCCGCTAATTCGGGCAACATTGTTAATCGTATGGGAGCCAAAAAAATACGTTCCGTGGCACGGGCAATCCAAGCATCTTCCATCGGCGGAATACCGACTACGGTTGCGGGATAAACAGCATTTTTTTTATGTGTAATACAGCTTACGTGAAATTTCGGATACCAATCCGGCAAGGAAAAAAATCCGGTATGGTCGCCGAAGGGTCCTTCCCAAATAAAATCTTCCGAAGGGTCAATATACCCTTCAATAATAATATCGGCTTCTGCCGGAACATCAATATCTTGGGTTATTGCTTTTACCATCTTCACTTTTTCTTTACGAAGAAATCCGGCAAGCATATATTCGTCGATATTATCGGGAAGGGGTGCCGTAGCGGCATATGTCAGAGCCGGATGTCCGCCCAATGCGACTGCAATCGGCATTTTTTTCCCGAGTTTTTTGTATTCGTTGAAATGCCTTGCTCCTACTTTGTGTTTATGCCAGTGCATTCCGGTAAGGTCTTTTTCAAACACTTGCATACGGTACATTCCGACATTTCGTATGCCGGTAACAGGGTCTTTTGTAATTACTTGCGGAAATGTTATAAAATTTCCGCCGTCGCGGCTCCACGTTTTTAAAATCGGAAGAATTGACAAGTCGGGATTTTTATGTATAATTTCCTGCGATTGTCCTTTTCCGGAAACGGTTTTAGGCATATATGACGAAATTAAAGCTAATTCCGGCAGCATTTTCAACTTATCAAAAAAACCTTTTTTGGGAGAAGTGATATTTTTGAACATTGCCTCTAATTCTTCTCCTATTTCATTGAAATTATTGACATTAAGAGCTATTTGCATTCTTTTTTCGGAGCCGAGAGCGTTTATTAACACCGGAAAGTTTGTTCCGTTATTTTCAAACAATAGTGCTTTACCTCCGTTTTTTGATTTTGACATTCGGTCGGCAATTTCGGCAATTTCAAGCTCGGTGTTTACTTTTGTTTTTATTCGGATAAGCTCGCCTGCTTGTTCGATTTTATTTATGAAGTTTTGCATTTTAGTTCTTTTATGTTTTTTTAATTTCTCGCCTCGGAGAGACGA
>CAZCPV010000014.1:0-8807 GCA_964500765.1 uncultured Draconibacterium sp. | reverse complement strand
AATAAAATTTCAACATTTTTTCGTTAAGGTCATATATATACAATAAATTTTCTTTGCTTTTTGTTTTGTATAACAAAATTCCGTCGTGCGTAAGATATTCGTATTTTTTTGCTTCATAGGTTTTACCGTTTTCATTTGTTCGTTTCAACATGTTTCCGAGAAACCACCTTCCGCCTCTTCTGCCTTTTTTTACCGTTCTTATTTTTACGTCTTCGTTTAAGCGAACAGATAAAATTTCTTCGTTATCAAATATTATCAACAATTGTTTTTCTTTGGTTTTTTTATTAAAAAGAACGGCAGCAAAATCTTTTTTTCGGTTATTGTTATAATCGCCGAAAGCAATGGTATTCATTTCAAAACTTTTCTTTTCTTCGGGATAAATTTTCCAAGCCGTTTTGTTGTTTTCATAATATTGATTTTCAACAAAATAACTTCGCAAAGCCGTTTTAAATTCGGCAGGAATAAGGTTGCCCGCAATGCTGTTTCCCATAATTGCATTTATTTGTACAAATGCATGCGAAATTGTTAAGTCTTTTTCATAAACATATCCGATATGATTTCTTAAACTTCTGACTTTAAACCACGGCTTTTTTATAATCCCGTCAGACGGTTTTTTTATAACTCGAACGGTTTCGCCGTAATGTAAAGTTTCAATTTTTTGTGCATTAATACTGTCTCCGTTCAAAAGATAGGTATTATTGTCAATTACTCGTCGTTCGTCTTTTTTAGACAGAAAGTATAAGCCGGAAATAATAATTGCCGAAAAAGCGACGGCAGCCATCAGCATAATCAGGTTTTGCCAAAAGCCGGTTCCGAAATTCGGTTTTTTAAATTCTAAATCCGCGGCATCAATTATTCTTGTTTGTAATGAAACATTAACATTTTTGGATTTCTTTTTTTGAATACTTAATAAGTCAATACTAAATTCCTCACATGCCTGATATCTGTCAAGCGGTTGATTTTCCGTTGCCTTTCTGATAATTGCTCTCATTTTGTCGGAAACTCCGACATAAAAACCGACAGGGTCGGGAAAAGGTTGTGTAACGATTTTATTATAAATTTCGTATTCACTTAAATTTTTATCATACGGATATTGCCCGGTAAGAACATAAAACAGGGTTGCACCTATTGAATAAATATCCGTTCTTCTGTCCAAAACTTTTCCTTTTACCTGCTGGGGACTCATAAAAATGGTTGTTCCGAGTTTTGCCCCGCCTTGTGTAATTAATGCTTGATTTTTTCGCAGATGCTTTGCTATACCGAAATCAATCAACTTTACGGTATCGTCCGAAGTAACCATAATGTTAGAGGGCTTTACATCCCTGTGTATCATATTTTTGGCGTGCATGTGTCCGACAGCATCCAAAACTTGTACAATTATTTTTACGGCTCTTGATTGCGGAACGGGACCGGTAACCAAGTCAATATATTCATCTAATGTTTGACCTTTTACATATTCGGTAATCAGAAAAATTCCCGAATCATTTTCAATATAATCGTAAAGTGTAATGATATTCGGATGATTTAATTTTGAAAGAAGTTTTGCTTCGTTTAAAAATCTTTTTTTATAGAGCGGGTTTTTTTGAAGAACCGGATTCAACATTTTTATTGCGACTTTCTTTTTCAAATATTTGTGAATCCCGAGATAAACCGTTGACATTCCGCCTTCATCGATAATTTCGTCTATTTCATAATTATTTATAAACTTTCCGACCATTCTTATTTCTTGTGTATTTTTATTTTTTTGGTTTCAGGTATTGTAAATTTTTCTCCGGGATAAAAAAATAAATTTTTCTTATTGTTAATTTTAAAAATGTTGATTATTGTATTTTCGGTAATCCCGTAATATGTATAAATATTCTTTCCCGTAAAATATGTTTTTTGTCTTTCATAATTTCTTTTCAGTGTTAAATCATAGGATATTACTGTATTTTCAACGTTTTCATCAAAGTTATTGTTGTTTTTGTTTTTAAAAAAATAATTAAACATAAAAGTTGCATTTACCGCTAAAAAAATAAATCCGAATACGGCAATCAATATCAAGCGTTTTTTCTTTTTTTCGGAATCGGGTTTATATGTTTTTCTTTTTTTGTTTCCCGTGTTGTAAAATTGAATCAACTGAACTGTTATATTATCGTTTCCGCCTTTTTCAAGTGCTTTTTTTATCAATAAATTCCCCTTTTTCTTAATATCCGAATCTGTTTTCAAAATCGACAAAATATTTTTATTGCTTAATTCTCCCGTTAATCCGTCGGAACACAATAAAATAAAATCGTTGTCAGCCGGAAAAATCGGGGTTTTGCAAATTTCCGTATCAACATCTTCGTTAATTCCGAGGGCATTATAAATTATGTTTTTCCGACTGTGATTTTCGGCTTCCTCTTTAGTTATCTTCTTTTCTTTCAGCAATTTCATAACCAACGAATGGTCTTCGGTAAGTTGAAACATTTTTTTTCCGGTTTGATAATAAATCCGACTGTCGCCGGCATGTGCATAAAAAACTTTGTTGTCTCTTATCAAAACCAAAACAATTGTTGTTCCGGGAAAAATATTGCTTTCGGGTTGTCCGAGATTTTCTCTTATTTGTTTGTTTGCAAATTCCGTTGCATTTTTTATTAACAACTGTTCGTCTTCAAACCAATCTTCGGAAAAAAACTTTTCAATATTTTTTATTGCTGTTTTTGCCGCCTTTTTTCCTCCGGGAATTCCGCCCATACCGTCGCACAAAACAAATACGGCACCGTTAACACATTCAAAATATGAATACGCATCTTGATTTTCTTTTCTGACAAGCCCTTTGCTTGATTTGCCGAAAGTTTGATATATTTTTAATTGCTGTGTTTGACTCACGAAACGTTTATTTTGTGAATGTCGTAAAATTAATGATTTTTCGCATACGAAACCGTAAAATCTTTATTTCGAAACAAATTTTTACTTTTGTACAAACATAAAGTTAAATTTTTGCCGTTCATTCAACATATTGTCAGCTTTTGAAAAAAATTATTTACATAGCCGGGTTGGGGCATTCGGGCTCTACGATTTTAGATATGGCTTTGGGTTGTCATCCAGAAATTATCGGCTTGGGAGAAATTTATGCCGTTTTCAACAAAGAAAATCCCGATGCACTTTTCCAAAAATCGACTTGTTCCTGCGGAAAAAAAGGTGTTGATTGTGATTTTTGGAAAGAATTATACGAGCAGGCAAAATCCGAAAAAACAACGGAAGAAAAATATCAAAATTTAATTACCCTATTTACCGATAAATACGGCGAAGACAAAATTCTTCTTGACAGTTCAAAAAATTCTTACCCGTATCTTCAATTTTTGAACAAAAACTATGATTTAAAAGTTATTTATCTGACAAGAGATTATCGAAGTTGGATTTATTCTCGTTTTGCACGAACAAAAAAACCGATGATTTTTCCGGCTTTAAGGTGGTATCTTGAAAACCGGAAATTATTATACGTTTTGAAAAAATACAATTTGAAAATAATGACTGCGGGTTATGAAGAACTTGCTTTATATCCGGAATTTATTTTAAGAAAAATTTGTGATTTTGTCGGTATTAAATTTTCGGAAAAAATGTTGTTGCCGGATAATACAAAAAGTCATATTATTAACGGAAATATTTCTCGTATTGATAAAGAAAAACGAAGCGGGTTTTTCTATGACGCACGGTGGATGACATCCGGCAGACTTGCCCGATTATCAAGCATTTTTGCCGTGTTTAATAAATTTAACAAGCATTTGGTTTTTTCAAACATTTCCGGAAAGGAACAAGGAAATTTCTATATTTTCGGAAAAAAAACAAAAGAAATATTACTAAAAAAACATAACGAATAATTTTGAACTTATTTTTTTTAAAACATAAAGCCATTGATAAAGCACTCTGGGACGAAAAAATTCGTAATGCCCGAAATTCACGAATTTATGCACTGTCGGGTTGGTTGGATATTGCTTCTCCGAATTGGAGTGCATTGGTTTCGGAAAATTACGATTATATTATGCCCCTTACGGTGAAACAAAAATTCGGTGTTAAATACCTTATTCAGCCGAAATTTTCACAACAAACAGGGATTTTTTACGAAAAAGAAATTGTTCCCGAAATTACGACACGTTTTCTTAATGCCGTTTCAAAAAAATATTCGTTTGTTGCCGTTCAGTTAAATTCGGGCAATAAAATCAGCGGAAAAAACATTTCGGAAAAACCCGACCATATTCTTAATCTTTCTGCCGATTTTGACAATTTGAGGAAATCTTTTTCCGAAAATACCAAAAGAAACATTAAAAAAGCCGAAAAATTATTGCTTGTAACAAACAAAAATATCTCGATTGAAGAAGCTGTTTTGCTGAAAAGCCGAAACAACGTTAACAACCTATCAAACAAAGACTTAACGGTGTTAAAAAATCTTATCTCTTTTGTACAAAATAAATTAAAAGTTAAAATATACGGTATTCGTAATGAAAAAAACGAGCTGATTTCGGTTTCTGTTTTCAGCTTTTCTAACAACCGTATTTATCTGCCTTTGATTGCCTCATCGGAAGAGGGGAAAAAGAAATTTGCTTCGTTTCAAATTTTCAGCACATTTATAAAAGACCATGCCGAAAATGATTTTATGTTGGATTTCGAGGGCTCTTCAATACCCGGAGTTGCTCGTTTTTTTGAGGGATGGGGAGCAAAACCGGAAAGCTATTATTATTATAAGCAAAATAATTTACCTTTTTTTATAAAAGGGTTGAAAAAATAAATATGTCAATAAGAAATTTCATTAAAGAAAACTATAAGAAAAAATTTGTCCGAAATTTCTTCACACTTTTTTCCGGTTCTTTAATCGGTCAATTAATTTTATTTGCATTTATTCCCGTTTTAAGCCGATTATATTCGGAAGAACTATTCGGAATATTGTTTATTTTCACAAGTTTAACAAGTATTTTAAAAATTATTGCTTCATTACGTTTTGAACTTTCGATTGTTTTGCCCGAAAAAGATGAACATGCTGTTAACTTGCTTGTTATTGCTGTTATTATCAATATTTTAATCAATTTGATGTTCTTTTTTCTTATTTTCTTTTTTTATGATGTTTTTTCAACTGTTTCGGGAGAAAATACAATCGGAAAGCTTATTTATTTTGTTCCTTTAAGTTCGTTTTTTTTGGGATTTTTTGAAATTATGTCGTACTGGAACAACCGGAAAGAAGCGTATAAAAAAATATCATACGGTAAAATATCCAAATCCGCAGTAATTGTCGGCTCACAAACCGGTTTAAAATATTATTCATATTCCGGAAACGGATTAATTGCAGGGGTATTAACAGGACAGGCATTTTCCGCATTTTTACTTTTTTTCATCAGTTTTAAATCTATTTCGAAAAATTTAAAATATGTTTCGATTAAGAAAATTTTCGCTTTGGTAAGAAAATACAAAGATGTACCTTTATTCAACACCTTGTTAAGCGGACTTAACACTCTTTCAAACCAAATTCCTTTTTTATTGCTGGGAAAATATTTCGGATTGGAAATTGTTGCATTTTACGGTATGGCGGGAAAAGTAATTATGACCCCTACGGGAATGGTGGCGCAATCAATCGGACAAGTTTTTTATAAAACGGCAACAGATATTAAAAATTCCGGCGGAAATTTATACAACTTTGTAAAAAAAACATACTTGAATTTAGCAAAACTTATTATCATTCCGTTAATTATAATTTTTATTTCTACATTTTTTTTCGGTTTCCTTTTCGGGAAAAACTGGGAAAAAGCCGGAATATATGCCGCCGTAATGTTACCGTGGATAAGTATTGCTTTTTTAAACAGACCGGTTGCATGGATTATTACAATATTAAACAAACAAAGAGTTGTTACCGTTTTTGATTTTTCTTTGTTAATTTTACGGTTTTTGTCGATTTATGTAAGTTACAAACTGTTATTTTCAGGATTATTTGCCGTTACAATGTATTCTGCTGTCGGATTTTTATTCGGAATTTTTATGATGTTTTGGTTACTTAAAATTGCAAAGAATTCAAACAAAGCGTATTGACTATGAAAATTCTTGTTATCCCTTCGTGGTATCCGCCGAAAAGCGGATTTTTCTTTCAGGAATTGAACGAAGCAATTTTACACGAAAAAAATACCGTTGATGTATTGGTAAATACCGTTACATCTATAAAACAGCTTAAAATAAGCGATTTTTTTCATAAAAATATTTATTATAATGAAGCCGGATTAAACGTATTTCGCAGTAATTTTTATAATATTCCGAAATTAAATTTTATCAGTAATCGGCTGTGGATAAAAAATACCGTTAAACGATATATTGAATATTCCGAAAAGAACGGACATCCGGATATAATTCATGCACACAGCAGTATTTGGGCGGGTGTTGCGGCTTATCGAATTTACAAAAAATTCTCGATTCCTTATGTTATAACCGAGCATCGTTCTCGCTTTATTTTCAACACTCCGGAAGCAGAAAAAATGCTTCCCGAAAAATATTTTCCTTTATTACAACCGGCATTAAAAAACGCATCACATATTACCTGCGTATCCCCGGCTTTATGTCCGAAACTTACGGATATTGAAAAATCTGTTGAAACAAAAACTGTTGTTATCCCCAATACTGTTGATTCCGATAAATTTAAACCCGGAAAAACAAAAAATTCGGAAAACGAATTCAAATGGTTCAGTTTAGGAAAATTAAATCCGGTGAAAGGTTTTGATATTTTACTGAAAGCTATGAGTATTTTGATAAACAATACGGATAAAACCGTTACTTTACGTATAGGGGGAGACGGGCGAGAATATAAAAATTTGCGAAAATTAAGCGAAAATCTTAATTTAACGAAAAATGTCGTTTTTTTAGGAAATTTAGATAAAAATATCGTTGTTAAAGAAATGCAAAAAGCACATGCTTTTGTTTTACCGAGCCGTTTTGAAGCGTTCGGAGTGGTTTATATCGAAGCAGCTGCTTGCGGTTTGCCCCTTGTTGGGACGGATGCCGGCGGGCAGGCGTCAATTATTAACGAAAAAAACGGTTATCTTGCAAAACCCGAAAATCCGGAAATTTTAGCCGAAACAATGTTGAAAATGATGAGGAATTATCAATCTTTCGACAAAAAAGAAATACGAAACGAAACAATTAAAAAGTATGATAAACAAACGATTGCAAAAAAATATTGCAATTTGTTTTCAAAAATCATCAATGAGCAACATTAATTTAATACAAAATAAAGGTTTTATATGGTATGCAAATAAAACGGTATTTGTAAAGGGGTGTTTTTTCGATTCTGAAAATAATTTTTACGAAAAAAGCTTAATGCCCGATTTTTTTTCGGATATAAAAAATGAAAACGATTTTATTTCAAGAATTAAAAAAATAAACGGAATTTTTACGATTCTTGTAAATACCGGAAATTTAATAATGACGGCATGCGACACATCCCGAATTTTTCCGCTTTTTTATACCTTTGAAAAAAATGAAGTTTTATTAAGCGACGATATTCTTTTTCTTAAAGAACGGAAAAATTTAAAGAAATTAAATGAAAAAGCAAAAATCGAATTCAAAACAGCGGCACATACATTGGGAAATAAAACGCTTGTTAAGAATATTTTTCAAACACAATCAAACGAATATTTGATTTTTAAAAACGGACAACTTTTTAAAAACGGGTTCTTTTTTTCGTATTCTTCCGACAAACAAAACCCGGCACCGTACGAAACACTTAAAACACAAGCAATTTCTGTTTTCGATAATGCTTTTAAGCGATTAATCGTTTCATTAAACAATCGTCCGGTTGTTTTGCCTTTAAGCGGCGGCTTTGATTCGCGACTAATTGCCGTAATGTTGAAAAAGTATAATTATCAGAATGTTACATGCTTCACTTTCGGAAAGAAAAATAATTTTGAAGTAAATAATTCAAAAAAAACGGCAGATGCTTTACATTATAAATGGATTTTTATAGAATACACCGACGATTTATTTCAAAATTATATTGATACCGAAATTTTTAAAGAATATGTTCACTATGCGGGAAAATATTCGTCGATGCCTTTTTTACAAGAATATTTTGCTGTTAAATATCTGAAAGAAAACAAATTAATTGCCGACAATTCTGTTTTTATTCCCGGTCATTCCGGCGATTTATTGGGCGGCAGCCAATTAGTTAAGGTTGTCTCGAAAAATATAAAGCACACGAAAATTTCGGATTTAATTTTAAAAAAGAAGTTTTTTTATAATTCAATTTCCCGTACCGAAAAAAACAGGATAAAAAAAACAGTTGAGTCTAATTTGCGTTCTTTCGATTCCGAATATGAAAAAAAAGCGGCTTATACGGTTTTTGAAGACTGTGATATAAAAGAAAAATTGGCAAAAGTAATTTTTAACTCAACAAGCGTGTTTAATTTTTTCGGATACGAACAGCGTTTTCCGTTTTGGGACAAAGAACTTTTGATGTTTTTTAAAACGGTTCCGTTCGAGGATAAGAAAATGAAGAAATTGTATGACGATATTTTAAAAAATTATTATTTTAAGATGTATAAAGTTAACTTTGAAAAAGAAATACAGCCGTCGCAGTTTTTAATTTATTTTCAAAAAATAAAAAATTACATAAAACCGGTTTTACCGTATTTTCTCAGAAAAAAACAACTTATAAAAAACGATTGGAAAAATTATAAAGAAATTACCGACCGAATGCTTGCTTTTGCAGAAAAAAATCAGCTTCCGATTAATAAAAAAATAAATAAGTATAATGAAATAATTATTCAGTGGTACTTGTTGTATGTTAATGAATTAATAAAATAAGCGATTGAGAT
>CAZCPV010000013.1:21886-23861 GCA_964500765.1 uncultured Draconibacterium sp. | reverse complement strand
TTATCGGAATTTTTGAAATTTTAACCGGTATCGTATTATTGTTTCAACCGCAAATATCGGCAGAATCTTTGATTTTATTTGCCGGCTTTTGGCTTATGTATTCTGCCGTATCTAAAATTTCTTATTCATTTGTATTGAAAAAAAGCGGAACAAAAAATTGGTGGTTTACCCTTATTTCCGGAATAATTACTTTTATTTTTGCTTTTTTTATGATAGCAAACCCTGTTTTAGGTATTTTCGGAATAGTATATTTAACTTCACTTACAATACTGATATCCGGAATTACGGCACTTATATTCGGTTTACAAATTAGAAAATTAAATAAAATATTTTAAAACAAAAAATTATGGTAAATTTAATAATTAAAAACATCAAAGATATTGAAGAAAACTTAAGACAAGAAGTACAGAATAAAATTGAAGAAAAATCTGAATATTTTAAAGAACTGCTTAAAAAATATGAAAAAGATTTAACACTTGAAGTAATTTTCGATAAATCTTCATCTTTATATAAAGTAAGTGCAGCAATTGATTTGAAAAGTAAAAAAATTCTTTCTGCCGAAGAAAATAAAGATGTTTTAAAAGCAGTTACAAAATTGTTTAATGAATTTAAAAAGATCGTAAAAAAACAATACGAATTAGAACGCAAAGATTACGAATACAAAAGAAAAAGAAATAAAAAGAAATAATTAATTGCTCGTAAAGTCATCGTATCACTAAAAAATATTTGATATTAAATTATTGATAATTATGGTGATACGATGATTATTTATGTTTTTACAAAGTTGTAAATATTTTTAATATGCAATATATTGACTATTATAAAGTTCTTGGGCTGTCAAAAAATGCTTCCGATGCCGAAATAAAAAAAGCATACAGAAAATTAGCTCGTAAGTACCATCCGGATGTAAATCCGGGAAATAAAGAAGCCGAAAAAAAATTTAAAGAAATAAACGAAGCCAACGAAGTATTAAGCGACCCCGAAAAAAGAAAAAAATACGATAAATACGGAAAAGATTGGCAACATGCCGACGAGTTTGAAAAAGCCGGACATCAATCCGCATATTCCGGTTCAAGTTCCTACGGCGGTTTTTCAGGCGAAGATTTTTCCGATTTTTTTGAAGCAATGTTCGGCGGCGGCAGTAATTCCGGTTACCGAGGAAGGGCTTCATCCGTTAAATTTAAAGGGCAGGATTTTAATGCCGAACTGCATCTTAATTTAACCGATGTTTATAAAACTCAAAAACAAGTTCTTACGGTAAACGGAAAAAAAATACGACTTACAATTCCCGCAGGCGTTGAAAACGGGCAGGTTATAAAAATAAAAGGCAAAGGCGGAAAAGGTATTAACGGCGGTCCCGACGGAGATTTGTACATAAAATTCGTTATCAATAACAATACAAATTTTAAACGAGACAAAAACGATTTATACCTCACAGTTGATTTAGACTTGTATAAAGCCGTTCTCGGAGGCGAAATGATTATAAATACCCTTGCCGGAAAAGTAAAACTTAAAGTAAAACCCGAAACCCAAAACGAAACAAAAATAAAACTGAAAGGAAAAGGTTTCCCTGTTTATAAAAAAGAAAACAAATACGGCGATTTAATTGTTACATACAAAATAAAAATACCCCGAAATCTTACAAAAAAAGAAAAAGAATTATTTACGGAATTATCAAAATTAAGATAAAATGGAAGAAAATACTGTTTTAACAATAGCCGAATTTTGTGAACATTATGATATACCTGTTTCGTTTTTTGATAAATTGGAAGAATACGAACTTGTTGAAATACAGGAAGAAAACAGCATAAAGCACATAAAAGCATATCAAATCAACAAAATTGAAAAAATAATCCGCTTGCATTTTGATTTAAATATCAATTTTGAAGGATTAGATGTAATTTTAAATTTGCTTAACAGGATAAACGAACTTGAACAAGAAAATAATTACTTAAAAAAGAAACTTCAATTTTAT
>CAZCPV010000013.1:0-21786 GCA_964500765.1 uncultured Draconibacterium sp. | reverse complement strand
TTTTTTTATATCCGTATTTTTTTTACTTTTGATATACCTTAAATAAAATACTGACAATATTATGGTAATACTGATACTTTTCTATCTCTTTTTTCCGGCAGTTATACTTTTTTTAACGCATAAATTTACGGCAATGAATAAAATCGGCTCGGTGCTCATTGCTTATTTTTTCGGTCTCGTAATCGGAAACAGCGGATTAATGCCCGATAATGTTGCCGAAATTCAAAAAAATTTCTCGGAAATAAGCGTTTTATTGGCTTTGCCTTTACTCTTGTTCTCTGCAAATATTAAAGCATGGCTTCACGTTGCCGGAAAAACAATGCTGTCGGGATTATTGGTTACAATTGCCGTAATTATAGTTGTGGTTTCGGGCTATTTCTTTTTTGTAAAAGATATTTCCGAAGGTTGGAAAGTTGCCGGATTGCTTACCGGTGTTTATACCGGCGGAACGCCTAATATGGCTGCAATTAAAACAGCTTTAAACGTAACACCCGATATGTTTATCGTAACACATACCTACGATATGCTCGTGTGTACCGTGTTTTTGTTAATGGCAATGACCGTTTTTCAACGTTTCGGTTTACTGTTTCTGCCGGCTTTCAAATCAAATGCTGAAACAGATGTTGATAAAGAAGTAGAGAAAGCCGAGGAACTTGAATCCTATGTCGGTATTTTGAATAAAGAAAATCGTTTGCCCTTACTGAAATCATTCGGACTTTCCGTATTAATATTGGCAATAGGCGGGGGATTAAGTATGCTTGTGCCGAAAGATTATTCAGCCGTTGTTGCTATTTTAACCATTACTACTTTGGGAATCGGTTTGTCGTTAATTCCTTCAATTAATAAAATACCTAAAACGTTTCATCTCGGGATGTATCTGATTTTAATTTTCAGTTTGGTGGTAGCTACAATGGGCGATTTAACAACCATAACAAATATATCGACAGAAATATTCCTTTATGTTCTTTATGTTGTTTTCGGTATTACGATTTTAAATTTTATTTTTTCCGCAATTTTTAAAATTGATGCCGATACGGCAATAATTACCATGACATCTTTAATTTTTTCGCCGCCTTTTGTTCCGGTAGTTGCCGCAAAATTAAAAAATAAAGAAATTATTCTCTCCGGTTTAACCGTAGGCATTATCGGTTATGCCGTAGGAAATTATCTCGGAATTGTAATTGCTTATGCTTTAAAATAAAAAAAGCGAGCCGAAGCTCGCTGTAAAAAATATCTTTTTTATTTTTAGAATCGGTAATTTACCCCGCCGGTCATATAATACGGTGCCCCGATCGCAAATTCAACATTTGCACCTATGTGGTCGGTAAAATAACCTCTTATGCCGAAAGCAACCAGTTGCGGTGCAAATCCGAAACCCGAAAGTTTACTGTCTTGAAGAGCCGTAAGTGTGGGGTCGTCTGTAGCAACGTCAATTTTATATCCCCAATTTGTCATACCTAAACGAACTCCCGAATACATATCTAATTTGTCGGATTTGCCGTAATGAAACAGTGCTCTTACGGCAAAATTCATTCTTTTTATTGCAAAAGAACCTTCAGTGTCGGAAAATTTAAACTGTTGAAAAGAAAATGCTCCGCCGGCACTTAAAAAATCCGTAACCATATAATCATAAGAAAGTTGCATTGCCGGAGTTGCATTGTATCCGCTGAGGGAATCAACATTTACAACGGCACTGATAAGTCTTCCTACCAAACTTACTCCTACATTTGCACTTACGGTCGATTTGTAATCTTGTGCAAAACTTGTACTTGTAAGCAATAAAGCTGCAAAAGCAGTAATCATAATTTTTTTCATTTTTATAAATTTTAAAAGTTAATATTAAACAACAAAAGTATTATTTTAAATTCATTTCTGTCAATGTTTTCAATAAATTATCTATACTGTCGGCAAAAAATGTATAATCGTCGGTAAAAATTTTATAATCGTTCTTTTTTATTCTTACGCTAATCTTTGTTTTTTCTTCCGTACGATAAAATCCTTTTCTTTTCAGAGCATTTAAAACGGCAAGTTTTATTTCTTCCGAAGATTCTTCAAAAAAAATATTTACCGGAGTGTGAGGTTCCGTTTTAACGGAAAATTCAAAACTTAAAGCATTAAAAATTACATGTCCGTCGGGAAAAATATTTTGTAATATTCCGGATAAAAATAAATCCTCGGGAGCACCTTCAACTATTGTTTTATTTTTTATCAGCCATACTTTATCGCAATATTTTAAAGCAATATTCAAGTCGTGAGTCGAAAAAATAACGGTTTTATGTAATTTTTTCGCCGTATCGGATAATATTTTATACAAAGAAAATTTGTTTGCCAAATCAAGAAAAGCCGCCGGTTCGTCAAGCAAAATAATATCGGTTTCCTGTGCCAACGCCCTTGCTGTCATCACTTTTTGGCGTTCGCCGTCGCTTATTTCCGTAATCAAACGTTCCTTGAAATCGTGCATCCCTACGGTTTTTAATGCCGTATCAACAATTCTTTTGTCTTTTTCGGAATATTGATTCGAAATTTTTTGATGCGGAAATCTTCCGAGTGCAACCAAATCTTTCACTTTTAAATAGCGTGTGTTAACAATTTCGGACGAAACAAAAGCAATTTTCCGGGCAGATTCCGTTTTGTTGTATTCATTATGGTTTTTGCCGTCAATTTTAATTTCTCCCGATAATAATACCTCCAATCCGATTAAGGTTCGCAGAAGTGTACTTTTTCCCGAACCGTTAATACCGATAAGGGCAATTAATTCTTCTTCTTCTCCGGAAACAGTAATATTTTTCAGAAGTTCTTTATCTTTTTTCTTTAAGCGAAAACCGACAGTCGCATTTTGAACGGCTATTTTAGGACTTTTTTTATTCAAAATAAATATGACAGATAAAGCGTTTAAATTTATGTGTTAAAGAATAAATTTAAAATAATTGATTCCTGTTCGCAATATTTTTTAAATTTGTCTTTTCAAGATGCTAAATAAATAAAATCAATTTGAAAGCAAATAAAAAATACGGACAAGTTTTACTTTTTTTTATTCTGTTATTTTTTACCGAAGGAATTTATGCCCAATTTTATAACGGGCATCAAATGACTTTCGGCAAAAACAGGGTTCAATATCATAACCGATATTGGCGATACCATAGGTTTGAGCGTTTTGATGTTTATTTCTACAAAAACGGCGACAGTTTAAGTCGAAAAATTGCTCGAATAGCAGAAAAAAAAATTACCGAAACAGAAAATTTTTTCGGATACGGATTGCAAAAACGCCTGATATTTTTGTGTTATAAAAATCTGTCGTCGTTCAGAGAAAGTAATATCGGTTACGATACCGGAAACGAAAATTCAAATATCGGCGGTACCACTCAAATAGTCGAAAACAAAATTTTTATTTATTACGACGGCTCTTATAAAAGTCTTGAAGAACAAATTGTTGCCGGAATTGCCCAAGTTTTGATAAACGATATGCTCTACGGCGGCGGCTACGGAAAACGTTTTACAAATTCAACCTTAATTGAAATGCCTGAATGGTATGAAAAAGGATTGATAAGTTATTTAAGCGAAGAATGGAATGTTACGGTCGAAAATCGCATAAAAGACGGTTTTCAAAGTAAGAAATATAAAAAAATTAACCATTTAACCGGCGAAGATGCAAAATATGCAGGTCTGTCGTTTTGGTATTTTATAGGCGAAACATACGGAAAAGATGTTATCCCGAACATTATTTACATGACACGTATAAATAAAAGTATTGATAACGGTTTTAAATATGTTCTCGGATTTTCGGTAAAAGAATTGTCGCCGCTTTGGAAAGATTTTTATAAAGAACGGTTCGGCGAACAGTTAAAAACGCAAAATTTGCCCGATAAAAAATTTGAAGTTTTAAAATCAAAAAAATCAAGACTGTTTAAAGAAGTAAAGATAAGTCCGGATAACCGTTATATTGCGTATGTAAATAACGAATCGGGGAAATACAGGGTTTGTATTTTCGATAAAAAAACAAAAAAAGTAAAAGTAATTCGTAAAAAAGGGCATGCCTTGGATCAAATTCCGGATTTTTCGTTTCCGGTTTTGGCTTGGCACCCGTCCGGTAAAATTTTGACTTTCTTTACCGAAGAACAGGGTTATTTGAGAATGTATTTATACCATACGGATAACGGGAAATTACAAAAAAGGAATATCTTGTTTTTTGATAAAATTTTGTCGGCATCTTATTCCGACGACGGTTTTTTGCTTGCTGTTTCCGCAGTTATCGACGGGCAAACAGATATATTTATCTATAATGTTGCAGCCGGAAATTTCGACAGAGTAACCGACGATACCGCCGACGATTTTAATCCTTCTTTTATCGACAATTCTTCTAAAATTATTTTTGCTTCAAACAGAAATCAAAACCAAGACAGAATAACGCAAAAAGATTTATTCGTATATGATTTAAAAACTCAAAAAATTACTCAACTTACCGAAACTCCTTATATTGACGAAGATTTTCCTTTGGAAACAGGAAAAAACAAATACATGAGTTTAACCGATAAAACCGGAATCATAAATCGGCAAATTATTCGATACGACAGCGCAATAAGTTTTATTGATACAATTGTTCATTATCGCTATTTCACGGATGATTATTTGGTAAGTAATTATTCGAGAAACGTAAACGACTATGACATTAACAAAAGGGATAATACGCTGTCCGAAATAATTTTTAATAACAAACGCTATTCAATTTATGATGAAAATATAACTAATTCCGAAATTAAAAATCCGGGAAAAACCGTTTTCAGAAAATTGTTTACTTCGCAAATGAGGTATGCCGACAGTATTAAAAAAATTGCTTTGCAAAATGAAAAAGAACAAGCAAGAAGAATAGACAGTATTAAAAAAAATCCGCCGAAAAATTTATTGCATCCGGACAGTATTCCGGTTGATGTTAATAATTATATATTTGAAACAGAGCGAAATATAAAATATTACCAAATTCATCCGATTATTGATACCTTGACGGAAAAAAAAGATTCGTCATTTTTGCCTACTTTCAATTATCTGACAAATTTTTATACAAATCATTTAATTCAGCAGGTTGATTTCGGATTTTTAAATAATTCTTATCAAACTTTTACGGGCGGTGCTTATTATTTTAATCCCGGAATGAATATCTTTACAAAAGTGGGACTTTACGATTTGTTTGAAGACTACCGAGTTACCGGCGGGTTTCGCATGGGGGCAAATTTAAACAGTTTTGAATATCTTTTAAGTTTGGAAAACTTGAAACACAGAGTCGATAAACAATATGTATTTCATCGGCAAACCTATGCGGGACAATACGGTGTTGACAGTACCTATTATTTTTATGCAAAAATTATTTCCGATGAATTGATGTATATCTTAAAATATCCGTTTAATCAGGTT
Organism: uncultured Draconibacterium sp.; assembly: GCA_964500765.1. Taxonomy (GTDB): domain Bacteria; phylum Bacteroidota; class Bacteroidia; order Bacteroidales; family JAADGE01; genus JAADGE01. Next base: position 16,380 of record CAZCPV010000013.1, on the reverse strand, counting down.
GCCGCCGTAAAAGCAACAATAAGTTTACGGTACGATAAAGGCATTTATCTCGCTACGGATATGGCAACTTTGGCTGAACCGCCTGTGCATCAATTCTTTTCCGGACTTAAATTGGAATATATTTATGACGATACTCGAAGTTTGGGACTGAATTTATACGACGGTACGCGTTTTAAACTTTTTACGGAATATTATCAGGAAGTGGATCAGGAATATACAAATTTGCTTACCGTAGGCGGAGATTTTCGGTTTTATAAACGTATCCATCGCGATTTGATTTTTGCAAGTCGCTTTGCTGCCGGCTCGTCTTTCGGTAAAAGCAAATTGCTGTATTATCTCGGAGGCGTTGATAATTGGTATGTTTTGAACAGAAATAAAATGCAGTTCGATTATTCGGTCGATATAAATCAAAAAGAAGATTATGTGTATCAGGCAGTTGCGACAAATATGCGGGGCTTTGTTCAAAATGCCCGAAACGGCACTAATTTTTTTGTTATGAACAACGAAATTCGTTTCCCGATTATAAAATATTTTGCCAATCGTCCGCTTAATTCATCTTTTTTCAATAATTTTCAGCTAATCGGTTTTGCCGATGCCGGTTCGGCATGGTCGGGTTTAACGCCCAAAGACCCGGCAAATGCTTACAATACCGAAACCGTAAAAAACGGTCCCGTAACCGTAATTATTGATAAACACAGAAGCCCCGTTTTGCTCGGATACGGGTTCGGCGTAAGAAGTAAAGTCTTCGGCTATTTTGTTCGACTCGATTGGGCATGGGGTATTGATAACAATATTATTTTGCCGCGTATATTTTATTTTTCATTAAATTTGGATTTCTAAACCTTAAATTATAACATTATGATACACAAAAAAATTTCCCTCATACTCGCAGCATTAATGTTGTCGGTTTTTACCTTTGCACAGGAAGCAGAAAATAACGAAATTGTTTACAATTCAAACGAACTCGGTATGCACGCCGGCTTTACGACCGGTATCGGTCTGTCTTTCAGGCATTGGTCGGGAAAATACGGTGTTCAGGTAACGGCAATTCCGCTTAAAGCAAACGATTTTCAGTTTGTAAGTGCCGGCTTAACCGGATTGTATTCCCTTTCAAATAAAAAATATACGCGTTTTTATTTGTATCTCGGAAATCATCTTCTTATAAACAGCTCGTTTTATAATTCTTATACCGGAGCAAATGAAACAAAAACACGCTATAATGTCGGTTTCGGAACCGGTTTTGAAGTCGGCAGAAAAGTGCGATTTACCGTAATGGTCGGATACGGCGGATATAATCTTACCGAAGCACCCGATTATTATCTTTTGCCGACTGTTGAAACAGGACTTTATTTCAGATTAAAATAAATTTAATTAAATGATTGAAAATAAAACTGTTGCAGTTGTTGTTCCGGCATATAACGAAGAAACGCAAATAGGTACGGTAATTGAATCGATGCCCGATTTTGTTGACCGAATTATTATTGTAAACGATTGTTCAAAAGATAAAACTTCGGAAATTGTTGAAGCGTATGTAAAAAAACAAAATCCGGTAAGTGAACTTCCGAAAAAAGAAAAAATAAAAAAAAATCGATATAACAGAGCCGAGCAAGTTGCCGACCGTATCAATACAGAAGAAATGAAATATTTTGCGTCTTCGGAAATTGTAAACGAAAAGCCCGAAACCGACCGAATAATTCTGATAAATCTGTTGAAGAATTCCGGCGTAGGTGCCGCAATTGCAAGGGGCTACAAATGGTGTAAAGATAATGACATTGACGTAACGGCGGTAATGGCGGGCGACGGACAAATGGACCCCGACGAACTTTACGACATCTGTAAACCGGTTATTGAAGAAAATATTGATTACGTAAAAGGTAATCGGCTGATACACAGAAGTGCCTGGCTGGTTATCCCGAAAGTGCGTTTTTTCGGAAATTCAATTCTTTCGATACTTACAAAAACGGCTTCCGGCTATTGGCATGTTTCCGATACGCAAACCGGCTATACGGCAATATCGAAAAAGGCACTAAATTCCATTCGACTTTACGATATTTACAAAAGCTACGGAATGCCCAACGATATGCTCGTAAAACTGAATATCGCTTTTTGCACACTTAAAGAAGTTGAGATAAAACCGATATACGACATCGGCGAAAAATCAAAAATGAAAGTAATGAAAGTTATCCCGAAAATATCGTGGCTGCTTTTTAAATCTTTCTTTAAACGCCTGTGGATTAAATACTTATTTCGTGATTTTCATCCTTTATTTTTGCTCTATAACTTGTCGTTTGTCTTATTTATTTTCGCAATTCCCTTTGCCGTTGATATTATCGAAAAAGTTTTTACCAAAGGCGAATCAATTCTCGGAAACAACCTGCTGATTTTTGTTTTTTTGATAATTTCCGGTTTTCAATCGCTGCTTTTTGCAATGTGGATGGATATTCAGGATAATGAACGGCTGTATAAAAGTTAGCTGAATATATAAAACATCCGGCAATTAGCTGATTGACTCAAAGAGACAACTGTTATACATACGACATTTTATAAAAACAGTAATTTTGCATGCGGATGTTCCTCTGTGACCTTTGAAAATTATAAATATAGACACATGAAACGGACTTTTTTCTTTAAGATATTATTGTATTTATCCTTTCTGTTTTTAGTTTACTATTTATATAAATTTGACTATTTAAAAGTAACCGGATTAAAATTTAATTATTTGTATCTGTTTTTTTCTGTTCTTTTTCTTTGGCTCGGATTTTATTTAAGTACTTTAAGTTGGTGGTTCATTTTAAAAAAACATCATATAAATGTTTCAAAATCAATGGCTTTATCTTCACACGGATTATCTGTTTTTGCAAAATATATTCCGGGAAAAATATGGGTTATTTTGGGAAGAGCCGCAAAAGCATCCGGAAATTTATATTCCGTAAAAACGGCCTCTTATGCTTCACTTAAAGAACAACTTTTGTATGTGTGGGAAGGATTGCTTTTGGGCTGGATTCCTTTGTTAATATACAGAGGTGTTGATAAATATTCACTTGCAATTTTTTTAACGATACTTTTTATTACCTTTTTTAACTTTTCTGACAAAGTAAGAATATTTATAATCAAAATAATAAAAAAGATTTTCAAAAAAGAACTTGATATTCCGCATATTTCTTTCAAAGAAAATATAAATATTTTATTATATATTTTTGTCTATTGGGCTGCATGGATAATTGCTTTTTATTTTTTGGCATTATCCGTTTTTCCGGAAACATCTTTAAATATAGGTTTTGTTTTTCCGTTAAGCGTAACTTTGGGATTATTGGCAGTGTTTGTCCCCGGCGGAATAGGCGTAAGAGAAGGAATTATGACGGCATTTATGGTATTAAGCGGTATTCCTGCCGAAATTGCCGCAACAATTTCGATAATTTCAAGACTTTGGTTTATTTCCGGAGAAACTTTTATTTTTTTCTTTGGATTTTTTGTAAATAAAAGAATGACCGAAAATACTGAAATACTTTCCGGTTAAAACGTATCCTCATATTTTTCCGAATACGTATTGTAAACCCTTTCGGCTTCGGCTTTTAATGCTTCTCGGTATGAAATATTCATCTTTCCGGCTTTTCCCGAAACTTCTTTTTTCCACATTGCACAATTGTTGATGTAGTTGATGAGGTAATCAATTTTTAACTTTTTAAAATATTTTCCGGCTTTATGCAATTTTATTATCCTGTCGGCATAAATTTCCGTTAAAGAATCCGAAACAAGGGTGTCTTTCTTTATATCTTTAATTATTTCGGCTTTTAGCAAGGAATCCGAAATTACGCTGTGCTTGTCATAAGTCGGAATCGAAACATATATCCCTTTTCGAGCTTTGTCATAATCCGGTTTTCTTAGAACTTTCCAATATTTACAGGTAGGGTGCAGATGCAAAAAATTTGCTTTATAGGCCTCTTTATTCATCCACCAATAGTGTATGGCACCGTTTTTATATTGTTGAGTTTGAAATTGATTGTAGAAAGTAAGCAAAAAAAGTATTCCGATAAGGACGTGTTTCAGGAATGTCGGTTTTCGTTTTTTTTCGATTAAAGCAGCAAGCGGCAAAGCGGCAAGTCCGTACATATCAACCATTGCCCGCAAACCGAATGAACCGCCGAACCACCAGCTCCACCACGATGATAAAACGTAAACAATTAATACTAAATAAATTGCAGTTCCTGTTGCAAAAGGATTTTTTAATTTAAAAAGCCGGTATATTCCGAATACGGCAAAAAGCATTACGGGGGTGTAAACAAACCATCCTTTTTTCCAACTAAACAAAAAATCGGTAATTTGCGGATTATCGAAAAAGAAACTTGCCCCTTTTGCTCCGTATGAAAAATAAAATATTTTTCCGGAAACATAGTGCCAATAGGCAAATTGCGGTATCCAAACAAGGATAAACGAAACCATCATTATAAGTATCAAATGCCAATGGTTCAGCAAGGTATTGATATTTTCTTTAAATGTTTGAAAATTGTTTACGCCGTATAAAGGTATCAGCAATAAAATCAGGATATTAGTAGGGCGAATGAGTGCAATTAATCCGGCGGTTAAACCGAGAAAAACGGTATTTTTTACAGTTAAATTTTCATGCCATTCTATAAGCAGCCATAAAAATAATGTGATAAGAAAAAAGTTGTAAGAGTGGGGCATAGGTGCCTCGTAGGTAACATAATAAAATAAATTTGTTCCGGCTCCGATAAAAAGCAAGGTCAGTGCCGTTGTTTTTTCGTTGAAATATTTTAAAAGTATTTTTCGTAAAATGAACAGTGCCAAAATAAAATAAATATAAGCACTGAAAGTAAGAGCAACGTGGTAGGGTTTGCTGTAACCGTCGGCATTGTATTTCGGGCTTAATTTTGCATAGGCGTGGGCAATAAAAAAGAAGGGAGAGTAGAGCATTGACAAACCGCAGGAGGTTATTATCGCTTCTTTTCCGGTCGGTGTTTTTACGGGCCAAATCCATTTTCCGAAATCAAGCGTTTTGTCGGTGTGTATAAATTTCAGAGATAAGTCTTTATAAATGAAGGTTGCGGGCAGGTAGGCATAGTAAGATTTTATGTCCCAGATAATTACACCTTCTTTTTGGCTGTATTTGTGGTAATTAAAATTGACAAAAGGTATTGCCAAAATAAAAAGTAATATAATATATTTGCTCGGACTTAATTTTTTAAACACAATTTTTGCTTATAAATTTTCTACGCAAAGATATAAAATGATTTTTTAATAAGCGGAAAGTTTTAATTTTGGCATTCGGATATGAAAAACTTCAGATATATTTTTTATGCAGCAACTTGGATAATTAATTTCCTGCTCGTTGCATTGGTTTTTGCCTCTTTTAATACGGAAAGTTACGGGATTTATTTCAATTCCGATACCCTTTATTTAGCATCGATTTATAAAGATTTGTTTATTGACGGAACCGGATTTTCGGGCTGGTATCTTAATGCCGCACCGAATTTTTTCCCCGATATGTTTTTGTATTTCATTGTAAACACTTTATTCGCTGATTTCAGAACGGCATATTTGGTATTCAGTTTTGTTCAGTATTTTCTTATTTTGGGCTTGTTAAATGTATTGATAAAAACAATAATTCCGAAAATAAAACTTGAATATTCCGGGCTTTTAAATTTATTGTTTCCTGTCTTTCTTTTGGTTACCTTACTGTCCGGAAATTTCTTATATACTTATTTCATATTCAGCCATTCTTTTCATACGGGGATGTTTATTAACGCATTACTTGCCTTTATTTTCTTTTTTAAATTTTTGAATTCAGAAAAACGAACATTTCTTATTTTAACGTTATTGATAACATTTATCGGAACTTATAACGACAGGTTGTTTCTCGTTATGTTTTCATTTCCGGTAACGCTTGTTTTTATTCTGAATTTTATTTTTCTGAAAAATCGAAAGTTGAAAATTACAAGTCTTTTAGTTATTTTGTTCTCGTTTGTTTCACTTATTTTGTTTAAATACACTAAAATAAATCCCGTTTTTCATTGTATCGGCTTAGACCGAAAATATCTTAATTATGATAATATTCTGTTTTCGCTGAATAAACTTTTTTCTCAGCATTACAATTATGTAAGAGATTTAAGAGTGCAGGGATTTATATCAATAGCGGCGATTTTAAATGTTATCATTTTACCGGTTTTAATTTTTAAGAATTATAAAAAAATAAAATCGGGCATAAAAAACGAAAAAGAGAAACAAAGAGAAATCGTATTTTTTGCAATGGTATTTTTCTCAATTGTAATAACTTTATTTTCACCCGCTCTTAACGGATATTATCTCGGAGAAGCCCATTTGCGATACAATATTTTCTCTTTTTATTTCAGCATTTTCAATATCGTTATATTTCTTTATCTTATTTTTAAAGAGAAGATTAAATATATTAAACTCATTTCGGGCGTGTTGATTATTTTGTACGGCGGAATAATTTTTTTGAATTTTAAGAATGAAGATGTGTTCGGAAAAGTAAAAGAAGTTACGGAATTTTATCCCGAAAAAGTTAAAATTATTGACGATTTTGCCGAAAAACATAATTTACGATACGGATTGTCTCAATATTGGGATGCAAAATATACAACGATGTTTTCGGAAAAAGGATTGAGAGTTTATACGGTTGCAAGCGAAAAATTAAATCCTTGGTTTCATGTTATGAATAAAAATTGGTATTTTAATTATAAGAAAGGCAAGTATAATAAACCGGTATTTAATTTTATTATTTTAAATAAGTTTGATGAAAAAAAAATACGAGAAAATTTCGGAAATCCGCTTGACAGTTTAGTATATAAAGATGCAACTGTTTTATATGTTACCAAAGGAATAAAATATGACAGAAAAACGGGAAAACCGTATGTTTTAAGTGCAAAATAAACTTAACATTTTTCTTTTATAAAATAGTGCGGTCTGTTTTTTGCTTCGTTAAAAATTCTTGAAATATATTCTCCGATAATTCCGATACTTAACAATTGAAAGCCGCCGAGAATTAAAATTACCAACATCATTGATGCCCAACCCGGTGTCGTATTTCCGCTGAAATACATAATTAAAATGTATATTGAATAAATGAAGCCGGCAAGAATTGACAAAATTCCGGTAATCATGCTGAATTTAAGCGGTTTGGAAGAAAAAGACGTTATTCCGTCAAATGCAAAACGAAGCATTTTTCGTAATGTGTATTTTGATTTTCCGTGCATACGTTTCGGAGCTTCAAACTCTATAATTGATTGTTTAAAACCTATCCATTTAATAAGCCCTCTTGTAAAACGGTCTTTTTCATCAATTTGCAAAAATGCGTCAACGGCTTTTCTTGACATTAATCTGAAATCGGATGAATTTTTTTCAATTTTAACATCTGTAAGTGCATTTAACAGTAGATAATACCATTTAGAACTTAAACGTTTAAAGAAGCCGGCATCTGCCGTTGAAATCCTTCGCGTATTTACAATATCAAACCCCTTTTTATATTCTTCTGTTAATTTCGGTATTATTTCGGGCGGATGTTGTCCGTCGGCATCCATGCTTATAACAATTTCATTTTCAGACTCTTTCAGTCCGGCAAGCAGTGCCGTTTGATGTCCGAAATTTCTTGAAAATGAGATGCCTTTAATTCGTTTGTCTTTTTTCGAGATTTTTTTTATTTCGTTAAAAGTATTGTCGCTGCTGCCGTCATCAACAAAAATACATTCAAATTCAAGATTATTTAGAACCCTGCATATTTTTTGATACAGAGGTAAAATATTTTTTTCTTCGTTGTATGCCGGTATTACAATGCTTAATTTCATTAAGGTAAAATTAAACTTTATTTTGAAATGTAATAAATTTTCTCGACAAAAATATAAAATGATTTTTTAATAAGCGGAAAGTTTTAATTTTGGCATTCGGTTCCGAAGATAAATAAATTTTATCCCGAAAATATTTGCTTAAACCTGCAAGAACAATAGTATAAATTAAAAATAAGATTATTACCTGATTGTGCAAAATTATTTAGACCAACTTAACAAAGCTCAAAAAGAAGCCGTTATAAATACCGAAGGACCGTCGCTGGTTATTGCCGGTGCCGGCTCCGGGAAAACACGTGTTTTAACTTACCGTATCGCATACCTTCTTAATAAAGGTGTAAAACCTTGGCGAATTTTGGCTCTTACGTTTACCAATAAAGCCGCAAAAGAAATGAAAGAACGTATAGCCGCATTGATAGGTGAAGAAAAAGTAAAACCTTTGTGGATGGGGACTTTTCATTCAATTTTTGCCAAATTTTTACGAAAAGAAGCCGAATTTTTGGGCTATCCTTCGAGTTTTACGATTTATGATACACAGGATACCAAAAGTATTATAAAAAGCATTATAAAAGAATTGCAATTAGACGATAAAATTTATAAAGCAAATAATGTTTATGCCCGTATTTCATCTGCAAAAAATAATTTGATAACGGCAGCAATGTACGAAGCTAATCAAGAAATCAGAATTCAGGATGAAAAAACGCGAAAACCGGAAATGTATCGAATTTATAAAATTTATACGCAACGTTGTTTCAGAGCCGGAGCTATGGATTTTGACGATTTACTTTTACAAACAAATATCCTTTTCCGAAAACATCCCGATATTTTGAAAAAATACAGGCGAAAATTTGATTATATTCTTGTCGATGAATATCAGGATACTAATTTCTCACAATATCTGATTATAAAAAAACTGGCGGAACTCCATAAAAATATTTGTGTAGTGGGAGACGATGCCCAAAGTATCTATTCTTTCAGAGGAGCAAAAATTGAAAATATTTTGAATTTCAGAAATGATTATAAAGAATATAAACTCTACAAGTTGGAACAAAATTATCGTTCTACGAAAAATATTGTGGAAGCCGCAAATTCCGTTATCGATAAAAATAAAGAACGAATAAAAAAGAAAGTTTTTTCGGAAAATGAAGAAGGCGGAAAAATAAAAATTATTGAAGCACTTTCCGATAATGAAGAGGGATTTATTATTGCCTCTAAAATTTCGGAATCGGTTCTTACCGACGGCACAAACTATTCCGACCACGCTGTTTTATACCGTACAAATGCTCAATCACGTATTTTTGAGGAAGCGTTCAGAAGAAATAGTATTCCCTATAAAATATACGGCGGCTTATCGTTTTATCAACGTAAAGAAATTAAGGATTTAACGGCATATTTTAAACTTGCCGTAAATAAAAAAGACGATGAATCGCTGAAACGAATTATCAATTATCCGAAACGAGGTATCGGAAAGACGACTGTTGATAAAATTGAAGCGTTTGCCGATAAAAATTCGGTATCTATGTGGGAAATTATTGAAAAATTACACGGCATAAATATCGGATTAAACAGCAGAGCGGTTAATCAAATTACGGCATTTAAAATTATGATAAACGAATTTACGTCAAAATTAACGGATGTAAATGCGTATGAAGCGGGGCGTGAGATTGCTCAGGCAAGCGGTATTTTAAAAGAATTGTTTGCCGATAAATCGCCGGAAGCCCTTGCCCGATACGAAAATGTTCAGGAACTTATTAACGGGTTGAAAGAATTTACCGAAACTGCCGAACCGGAAGAAAACAAGTTGAATCATTATTTGGAATCAATAGCCCTGCTTACCAATGAAGATAACGAAAAAAATGAAGACCGTAACAAAGTTACTTTAATGACAATTCATTCGGCTAAAGGGCTGGAATTCAGAAATGTATATGTTGTCGGTTTGGAGGAGAAATTATTCCCGTCGGATATGAGTTCTTTTTCGCCGAAAGATTTGGAAGAAGAGCGTCGCTTATTTTATGTGGCACTTACAAGAGCCGAAAAAGAGTTATTTATATCTTATGCCGTTCAGCGTTATAAATGGGGACAATTAAACGACTGTACGCCGAGTCGGTTTATCAAAGATATAAATCCTGAATTTGTTGAGTTTTTCAGTGCTTTTAAAAATGACTTTCAGGAAGAAACAACTAAAGATTTATTTTCGGATACTTCTTCCGGCTATTCATCTTCACGGAACTATAAAAATAAACAAAAAGAAAAACAAGAACCCCATACAATTGCAAAGCCGAATTACAATCGAAGATTAAAAAAAATAGACAGTTCTTCTTCCGGTGTAGTTTCTGATATTAATGCTGTTAAAGAAGGTTCAATCGTAAAACACAATCGTTTCGGAACCGGAAAAGTTTTGAAAATAGAAGGAGAATTCCCGAATACAAAAGCCCTGATTGATTTTAAAACAGCCGGAACCAAAAATTTATTGCTTAAATTTGCAAAATTAGAACTTCTGAATTCATAATTTAATAATTCATAACTTATAATTCACAAACAATTCTTATCTTTGCATATAAATTTATTTTTAATAATGGAATACAATACAACATTAAACAAACTTATTTTACCCGAATACGGAAGAAATGTTCAAAAACTTGTCGAAAATGCAACTAAAATTGAAGACAAAGAAGAACGAAAAAAATACATCGAAAGCATTATTAATTTAATGGGAAAGATGTATCCATATCTTCGTGACTTAAAGGATTTTAAGCATAAGCTGTGGGATCATCTCGTAATTATGTCCGATTTTAAATTAAGTGAAGATTCTCCTTTTCCGGCTCCGAAAACAACAACTTTTGCAAATAACCCGGAAAAAATTCCGTATAAATCAAAGAATTTTCGCTATAAACATTTCGGGAAAAATATTGTTGATATGTTGAAATATGCCGCAGAAATGAAAGACGGTGAAGAAAAAATCCTTCTTACGGCTTTACTGGCAAACCATATGAAAAAACTTTACCTTACGTGGAGTAAAGATATGGTTACCGATGAATTTATTTTCCAAAAAATTAAAGAACTTTCCGACGGAAAATTGGAAATTGCTAAAGATATCACTTTAAGTAATTCTAATCAGTTAGTCAGCACCAATTATCGAAAATCACAAAAACAAAAGCAACAAAAACGCAAACGAAAATAATCGAAGTCTCTTATAATGTCTCAGTGTAGTTTCGTTCATATATTTTGTTTTACAGCTTAAAAAATATGTACCGAGATTTTCTCGAAATATGATATTTAATATAAAAATTGTTATGGCATCATTTAAAATTACGGGCGGAACTCGTTTACACGGTAATTTAATGCCGCAAGGAGCTAAAAATGAGGCATTGCAAGTTATTTGCGCCGTTTTGCTAACACCCGAAGAAGTTCGTATAAATAATATTCCCGATATTACGGATGTAAATAATCTGATTTTGTTAGTCGAGAAATTAGGTGTTAAAGTTCAAAAACTTAATGCAAACGATTATCTTTTTAAAGCCGAGCAAATAAATATTGACTATTTAACAAGCAAAGAATACCGCGAACAAGGTGCACGACTGCGAGGTTCGGTAATGATTTTAGGACCTTTATTAGCTCGATTTAAGAAAGCTTTTATACCCGCTCCGGGCGGTGATAAAATCGGAAGAAGGCGATTGGATACGCATTTTTTCGGTTTTGAAAAACTCGGTGCAAAATTTAATTACAATGCCGATGAAGGTATTTATTCCGTTGAAGGTAAGTCATTAAAAGGCAATTACATGCTTTTGGACGAAGCATCGGTAACCGGTACCGCCAATATTTTGATGGCTTCGGTTTTTGCAAAAGGAAAAACAACAATTTATAATGCCGCATGCGAACCCTATCTGCAACAATTAAGTAAAATGTTGAATGCTATGGGAGCAAAAATTTCCGGAATCGGTTCAAACATGTTGCAAATTCAAGGCGTTGATTCGCTCGGTGGATGTACCCACACCGTAATGCCCGATATGATTGAAGTAGGCAGCTTTATCGGTATGGCGGCTATGACCGCCTCGGATATTACGATAAAAAACGTACAACTTTCCGATTTGGGAATGATTCCTTCGGCATTTGCAAAACTCGGTATTCATATCGAACAAACCGGTTCCGATATTCATATTCCCTCACACGAAAAATATGAAATAGCATCTTTTATCGACGGCTCGATTATGACAATTGCCGATGCTCCTTGGCCGGGACTTACACCGGATATTTTAAGCGTAATTTTGGTTACGGCAACACAGGCAAAAGGCAGTGTACTGATTCATCAAAAAATGTTTGAAAGTCGCTTGTTTTTTGTCGACAGATTAATTGATATGGGGGCAAAAATAATTCTTTGCGACCCCCATAGAGCAACCGTAATCGGCTTAAACAGAGAGATTTGTTTGCGTGCATCAACAATGACTTCACCGGATATAAGAGCCGGTATTGCTTTACTTATTGCTGCTATGTCGGCAAACGGAACAGGCATTATTCATAATATTGAACAAATTGACCGAGGATACCAAAATATTGATACTCGATTAAATGCTTTGGGTGCAAAAATTGAAAGACTTTAAATTATGTCTGATAAAAATACTGCTTTACAGATTAATTTTTTAAACAGAATAAAAGATATTATTCCCGATTCGGTTTCATTTACGGATGAATTGGCTGAAGTTTTGCAGCTAAGTACCGACAGCGTGTATCGCCGACTTCGCGGTGAAACACTCTTAAATGTTAATGAAATTTATCAACTCTGTACGCATTACAGAATTTCTTTTGATTTATTTACACATCAGGCAAAAAATATTGCTTTTCATTATGATGATTTAAAAACACCTGCCGGGTTTCACACTTATTTATCAACCATTTATAACGATATGAAACAAATTGCCGGAGCAAAAGATAAGCAAATTATTTATGCGGCAATTGATGTACCTATTTTTCATCACTTTAAATATCCCGAATTATCGGCATTTAAAATGTTTTATTGGATGAAAGCGGTGGTGGGATTGCCTTCTTTGGACGGGAAGAAATTTTCGGTCTCTCATGTAAGCCCGGAATTTGCCGAACTCGGGAAAAAAATTTACGAAATTTATCAAAATATCCCTTCTGCAGAAATTTGGACAGACGAAACGATAAACAGTTTAATAAAACAAATAGAATTTTATTGGGATGCCGGTTATTTTGAAACACAAGACGATGCACTTACCGTATGTTTACAGGCACGTGAAGAAATTGAAACCCTGAATAAACAAGCCGAACAAAGCAATAAAAAAGAAAACTTATTCGAAGACGGTAGTTTTATGTTATATCACAGTCATATTGAAATAGGAAGCAACTGTATTTTCACGAAAAAAGGAGACATCGAATCCGTGTATTTAAGTGTTCATACCTTTAATAAAATTGTTACAGGAAATCCGGGATTTGTGGAAGATTCTAAAGCATGGCTCGAAAATTTGATAAAAAAATCCGATTTAATAAGCGGTGTGTCGCAAGTAAGCAGATATCAATTTTTTAAACGTGCTTCCGAGAAATTAAACCGCTTATTTGAAAAAATATCGGAAAGCAAATCGGATGTGTGAAAAATACTAATTTTTTAAACCCAATAATTCCGTAATTTGTTTAAAAAGTTTATCCTGATTTTTTATTACCGACTCCAAAGGAAAACCGAAACTTAAAACTTTATAACCGTTTTTATTTCCGATTACGCAGGCGGGAAAATCATTCTCTTTGTATCGATACAAGATTTTTGCACCGTTTTCCGGTTTTAAGGCATCAACCGATCTTAATTCATAAATTTCTTCCGACGGTTTTTTTGAAAGTAACAATTCGTTTTTTCCGGAAACTTCTCCGGTTTGGCAAGCCCAGGTGGAATAAACAGAATATTGCAATTTATTTTTTACCCAATTACTGCGAACAGAATCTTTGCCGTGTGTTAAAAATACGTCTTTTCCGATAAACGCTCCGGATATAACTATTGCTTTGTTTTTATCAAGCCATTTATCCAGAGCATTACGCATAGCCGGTGAAAAAACTTCATAATTTTTTAATTTCAAATTTTTATTAAACATCGAATTGCTTTGTTTTCCGTAAATTAAATCCATTGTTTTAAAATGTGAAAAAGTTTCCGGATTTTGCTCAAATGCTTCGGCACTTGTCGAAATAAACGAAAGCTGTAAGTTTGCAAATTGTTTGCCGTGTCGGTAAGGATAATCAAAAGTATTTCCGACCACTCTTATCTCTTCGTAATCACTGAAACTTGCTCCGTGTCCGGGGAAAAAATCCGATTTCCATGCATCATTTTTATTAAAACTGTACTGAAAACCCGTAAAAGAATATTCTGTACCCGAAGCAACGGCAGATTTATTCCAATAGGCAAAACCGCCGATACTGTCAGTATCAACAAAGTCGGGGCTTGAAACTTTGCTGAATCCGTTTACGATAAGAATGGGTGTATCTTCAAAATTATTGATACAGCCGGATAAAATTTCGGAATCGAAACTCATGCCGCCTTTATTAACTGCCTTTATTTTAAACGAATAAATTTCTCCTTTTTTAATTTTATCAAAAATAAATTTTTTATTTTTCACTAAAACTCCGTTGTTAAAACCGCCGTCATTAATTTTTGTATAAACGATATAAGCATTGGGTTTTGCCGTTTCTTCCGATTTATCAATTGTTTCTTCCCAACTCAAAATAAATTTTTTGTTTTTATAATTTATCGAAAAATCTTTTACCGGAAGCGGTGTAACTACATAATCCGTTTTGTTGTAATAAGCGATAAATTTCAATATCCCTTTGTAAATTGCTCGGCTTGCATCAAATTTAAAATTAGGATTCAGACTGAATTTTTCTTCTTCAAAATTTTCATGCGACAGTAATTCGATTAAAACGGAAGGAATATTCGGATAAGTAGCTTCGGAATATTTTTTATCCCATATTTCTCTTGATGTCCAGTCGTTTCGGTATTTGCTGCGTAAGGTTTTTATAACTTCGGTTTCTATAATATCGCATAAATCGCGAGACGCAAATCGACTTCTGCCGTCGGGGAAAAAACGCTCGTTTTTCAGCCCTTTTGTGCTGTGAATTGCCAATGTCCCGATAATCGAATCGTTTTTGGTATCGCCGGCATCGGTATGAAACGAAAGTGATACATCTATCGGAATATTCAGTCCTTGAATCGAAGAATCCCGATTATGACAGTAAATTCCGCCCGTAAGGTAATTAACCCATTCGCCTCGGCTTCTGTAATCGTCTTTATAATCGCTTGTGTATTTCGACAGTGAATATACTGCCGTGTCGGGCATTCCGGCATATTGCAGATAATATCGGGCTCCGTTCATATAAGCAGGTTTCGGACTTAACAAGCCGTTTCGCATAATTCGTGTATAACCGCCGCCGATTTTTACGGCATCCGAGCTTATTGTTCCGGCTTCTTCCGATGTGTTATATACAACTACTTTTGATTTTTTTTCGTTAAAATGAAACGTACCGAGATAAACCCAAGTTGAATAACCCATTTGCTGATTAACTGCAAAATCGGTTTTCCCGCCGGCATGGTAAACCGTATATTTTACTTTACTCACATTATCTTTTCTTTTAAAATAAGATACATATACGGCATAGTTTCCGGCTTTTTTTACTTGAAAACGGTAAACGACGGAGTCTTTTTTATTACTTAATTTTGAAGATTTCATTTCGAGATGATTTCCTTCTTTAAACGGATTTTCATGGTCGGTATAATAATCTTTTAATAAAAAACCGCCGATTACTTCCTTTACGTTTGCGGACATTGTTATTTTATCTCTGCTGTTATCGATATCAATAATGTATTCATCGCTGTTAAAATCTCGTTCTTTCGGATAATATACGTTTGCTCCGGCATTTTCCAACATGGGGATAATGTAAGGTACAATATACGACAGATTTTCCATGCCTTCAACCGTGGTATAGAGGTTGGGGCGTTGCCACATCCAAACTTTATTTTTTTGAGAATAATAATATCCGTGTCCTCCCCAAACGGTAATATGCCTGTTTTCAAGTCCTTTTGTTATTTTAAAAGGAATATCGGTATTTTTTACGTGTTGAACAGTAGATTTTTTTCTTTTTTCAAATCGAGAACTGTCAAGGGCATAAGTTTTACGGTATAAATCCGGAATATATTCATACAAGGGCAAGCTGTCAATAAGGCAATTTATTGTATATTTTTTTCTTATCTTATGTTTTTGTGCATTTCGTACAGCAACGGTGAATTTTTTTACCGTGTTTTCACGAAATTTATAATAGGATAAACTTTTCGGAAAATATATATCCAGAATTTCATTTTTTTTATCGATAAAAGCACTGTCGATTTTTAAGGATTTTTTAGGAGAAAATAAATGGGTATTTTTTATCGACTCAATAGTTTTTACCGATAATTTATCAAATTGTTTTCCGTTTAGTTTTTCAAAGTTTCCCGGGTTTGACTGAGAAAAAGAATTAAAAGAAAAAATGCTTAAAAAAATAATGGTGTAAATAAATTCGAAGGATTTCATTTTTT
>CAZCPV010000012.1:0-24557 GCA_964500765.1 uncultured Draconibacterium sp. | reverse complement strand
AAAAATTGCAAAAAATTATAAAATGTATGCCTCATGGTATCAAGAAAAAGATTGAGGGAGATTGATGGAGATTGTTAAAAACATAAACCCTTAAAAATCTGTGTTATCCGTGTTATCTGTGTGAGATAAGATTGAAGGAGATTGAAGGAGATTGAAAAAGATTGATTAGAATAAATTGTTAAAAACATAAACCCTAAAAATCTGTGTTATCCGTGTTATCTGTGTGAAATAAGATTGAAAAAGATTGAAGGAGATTGAAAGATATTGAAAAAGATTGATTAGAATAAATTGTTAAAAACATAAACCCTGAAAAATCTGTGTTATCCGTGTTATCTGTGCAAGATAAGACAAAGAAATTAATCAAAAGCAAAATAAAATGCAAATCATAAAAAATATACTTCTATTAACACTTCTCGGTATGCTTTTATTTTCCTGCGAAGACGTTATTGATGTTAAACTCAATAATACCGAGCCGAAAATTGTAATCGAAGCAAAATTATACGACCAATTTCAACCGGCAACCGTTATCTTAACCAAAACATCCGATTTTTTTGATACCCTGACCTTCAATACAATAAGCGGTGCAGATATTACAATCAGTGATAACGAAGGAAATACCGTAAATATTCCCGAAACCGATTCGGCAGGGATTTATCAAACAAATTATTTCGGTGAAATCGGAAAAACTTACACCTTAACGGTAAAAACCGAAGGACAAAGCTATACCGCAACTGCCGAAATGAAACCGCCGATTATAATTGACTCTTTAACGGCAAAATACAGAACAAATCCGCTGCCCTACCAAGATACCGGATATGATATTACCTGTTTTCTGAAAGATTCAGCAAATTTCAACCAATATGCAAAACTTGATATTTACAAAAATCAACAACGAAGTTTTGAAATATATTTATTTGAAGATACATACACCGACGGAAATAATTTTGAATACAAATTTTTTAACGAAACATTTCAATTAAACGACACGGCACTTGTTTTGGTTTCGAGTTGCGACCGAAATGTCTATGAATACCTCTACACCTATGCCGAAATTACAAGCGATGCTTTTCATGATTCGGGAACCCCGTACAATCCCACATCAAATATTTCAAACGGTGCTTTGGGCTATTTCGGTGTTTTTTCTTTAAACGGCTCATTTGTAATCGTAAAAGAATAAAAATCAATTCAATTTTTGAACTTTAAAATACTTCTCTATTTTTGTCTTCCGAAAATATGCCTGTAAATGCTGTTTAATTCGTTAATCTTTCTGATTTTTGCTTTTCTTTTTTTCAGTTTACTGCCCTTTGTAAACAAGCTGAAAAACAATTATCGCTGGTTATTTTTTACAATTGCATCCTTTATATTTTACGGATGGTGGGATTGGCGTTTTTTATTCCTGATTATCGGAAGCGGATTAATCGATTTCTATGCCGGAAAATTAATAGTAAAAAAACCGAAATATAAAACACTGTTTCTTGTTTTGTCCTTAATCGGAAATCTCGGAAGTTTGGCAGCTTTCAAATACAGCACTTTTTTTGCCGAAAATATCAGTTTACTTTTATCTCATTTCGGAATTATCATTGATTTGAAAAGCAAAATTCCCGAATTTATGCTGATACTTCCCGTAGGAATCAGTTTTTATACTTTCCAATCAATGAGTTACACCATCGACATATATCGCAACCGCTTGAAACCCACAAATAATATTCTGCAATTTTTCTCTTATCTCGCCATGTTTCCGCAGCTTGTTGCCGGACCGATTGTACGAGCCAGAGATTTATTACCGCAATTAACACGCGTAAAAAAAGTTTCAAACATCGAAAATTGGAACGGACTGAAACTTATTTTAATCGGATTTTTTAAAAAAGTTGTCCTTGCCGATAATATTGCACCGCTTGTAAACTATGCTTTTAACGATTCCAATACGGCACATTCAACTATTTTTTGGTGGATTGCAATTATCGGTTTTGCATTTCAAATATATTTCGATTTCAGCGGATACAGCGATATTGCAAGGGGACTGGCAAAATGGATGGGTTTTCATTTCAGAATAAATTTCAACCACCCGTATATTTCAACATCCATAAAAGAATTTTGGACACGCTGGCATATCTCGCTTTCAACATGGTTTCGCGATTATGTTTACATACCGCTCGGCGGCTCGCGAAAAGGAAAAATACGAAGCCACGTAAATATGTGGATAACCATGATTGTTTCGGGTTTTTGGCACGGTGCCGCCTGGACATTCGTGATTTGGGGAGCTTTACATGCCTTTTTCTTAAGTCTGGAACGCATTTTTAAACTTCCGAAGCGATTTTTAAAAATTCCCGGAGGAAAAATACTCGCCCTTATTCTCCTGCTTTTTCAAGTTATGATTGCATGGGTATTTTTTCGTGCCGAATCCTTTCATCAAGCCGTCAATATTATTAAATATTTGCTTAATTTTAATTTTTCAATAGATTTTGACGTAAATAAAAATTGGTTTATTAACGGTATTTTCTATATTTCCGTAGGAATTTTAATTGAAGCATACTATTTCTTTAACATAAAAAAATGGTCATATAATTTGAATATGAATTCTGTTTACAGAAAAATAATTGAACCCGCTTACTTAATAATTTTGATTTCGGCAATTATATTTTTACGAGGAAAAGGACAAGAATTTATATATTTTCAATTTTAAAACTTTATGTTTAACAAAAAAGTCATATTAACTTTACTTTTATCATTGATTTTTGCAATAATTATCGCATTAATTACCGATAATAAAATGGATGACGAAAATTATAAAGCTCTTTTTGTTCATAAAGTCTTTACGACAGAAAAATACAAGCTTGTTATTGCCGGCGATTCAAGAATTTACAGAGGAGTTTCTGCTGAAATAATCGGGAAAAAATTAAATCTTAAAGCATTAAATCTGGGATTTTCTTCCGGCGGACACAGCAAACTTTTATTCGACCTTATTGATACACATCTTGACAAAAAAAGCCCGAACAAAATAATAATTCTCGGCATCACACCGGTGTCATTAACAGACAGAGCTGCAAATAACGGACATATTAAACGTGTTCTTAACAGAAAGAAAGAAGAAGTATTGGAATATAAATACCTGTTTCCCGTGAAATTCTTTTTTGCCCCTACAACACCGTATAAAATCAGAAAAAAACTCAGTAATAAAAAATACAACGACTACCGTCAGGAATTTCATATAAACGACGGCTGGATTGCCTCATGGTACGACAGCCCCATTCCGTACAGAGCATTAAAAAGTTATAAAAACCAATTTACTAAAACAACGGTTAACAAACAACTGATTCAAAATTTATATAAAAAAATCAGCGAATGGAAAGCGGAAGGAAATACGGTTTACGGATTTTTCCCACCCTCTTCCGCAAATATGAACGAGCTTGAAAAAAATCTCTCCGGTTTCGACAACAAAAAATTTATAAACGGATTTATACATGCCGGCGGTTATTGGATTAATATTGAAAAACACTACTTTGCTTTTGACGGCAGTCATTTGGAAAAAGGAAGTGCAATTCGCCTGTCAAATGAAATTGCCGATAAAATTGCTGCCGATAAAGTCATAAAAAAATATAATCCGAACATTAAAATTAACGATATTTACAAACCCGCAAACTATATTTATAAAAAAGAGCTTGACTCACTGAGTAAAATAAAATTTTTCGGCATCGACAAGCAAGAAATCACATTGTTTAAAGAGAACTTGAAACAAGCAAAACAAAAAAACATCAAAAAAATTACTGCCGAAGCATTTATTTTATATAAAGATTCAATAACCGGAGCCAAGCTCGCATGCAAAATAAAAAATTCAAAAGCAGAAATTAATACCGATTACAGCACCCTTCCGAATCGCAGGTGCAAACTGTATCTGACACTTAATTTTCCGGATAACTGTTCACAAAACGACAGTTTGAAAATTTTCCTGAAAAATCCGGAAAATAAAGAATTTTATATTGACAGTTTGAAAATTTATTATTTTAAAAAATAATAAACTAACTTTACGATAAAAAATTACTGCTGCCGAATAAAAGCAGAATAAGAATAACATGCAATTCGATTTCATACAATTTCTGAAACAACTTCCGTTCAGCCGGTTAATATTATCACTGATTATCGGTATTCTTATCGGTTTAAATACTCATATTGACATTCATTTTTTTACTGTTTTTTTCATCCTGACACTTGTTGCTGTTTTTGGGAGCAGAAAAATAATTTTTAAGGAAAAGAATTTTAAAAATCGTTGGATTCCGGGATTTATCATAAATATTTCCTTTCTGCTCGGAGGCATCTTATTGTTAAAAGTTAACAGTCCGGAAAAATTCAAACATTATAACACCGAAATAACCGGCGAAGCTGTTATTTCCGAACCGCTTACGGAAAAAACAAATTCGTACAAAAGCATTTTAAGCACTGTAACATACAAATACAAAGACAGCATTATACACGAAAAAACAAAAATTTTGGTATATCTTCCGAAAACCGAAAAAACAAAAAATTTAAAATACGGAGATAAACTGTTTTTTTCGGGAAGAGTTTCAGAAATAAAAAATCCCGGCAATCCGCACGAATTTGATTATCAAAAATATTTATACAGAAAAGGAATAATCGGGCAAATTTTTCTGAATTCGGACAATTTTATCGTAACGGGACACAATGCCGGAAATTCGGTTTTTGCTTTTGCATACCGAACACGAAATCAGCTTGAAAACAGTTACGAAAATCACGGTATAAACGGCAATGAATTGCATGTATTACAGGCACTTACACTTGGTGACAGAAGTGAAATAAACGACGAAATAAAACAATCGTATGTTGCATCCGGAGCAATGCACATTTTGGCGGTTTCGGGTTTGCATGTGGGAATTATTTTTGTGCTTTTCAACTTCTTACTAAAATTTCTTGACAAACTAAAATACAAAGACAAACAAATCGGAAAACTTATAAAAGCCGTCTTTTTGATATTGATAATTTGGAGCTTTGCAATTCTGTCGGGGCTTTCGCCTTCGGTACGCAGAGCAGCAATTATGTTCAGCTTTGTAATTGCCGGAAAAGCCCTTAACAGACATATAAACATCTACAATTCTGTTTCGGCATCTGCTTTTATTCTTCTGATAATCAATCCGTATCTGATTACGGAAGTCGGGTTTCAATTGTCGTATGCGGCGGTTCTCGGAATAATATTTTTTCAACCGAGGATTGTTGCACTTTTTCCCGTTAAAAATAAAATTTTGTATTATCTATGGTCATTAACAGCTGTTTCAATTGCCGCACAAATAGGCACATTTCCAATTAGTTTGTATTATTTTCATCTGTTTCCGACCCTGTTTTTCTTGTCAAACATTATTGTGATACCCGCTGCAACTTTAATTTTAATATCGGCATTTTTTCTTCTGATAAGTTCCGGTTTACCGTATATTCCCGATTTTATCGCCGTATTTCTGAAATATATTTTGAACATTTTAAATACATCGGTTTCTTTTATCGAAAAAATACCGTATTCGAACATACAAAACATTTCGTTTCATACCGAAGATTTAATTTTTGCCTTTATGTTTATCATTTCCGCATCGGTATTTATTTTATTAAAAAAAGTCAAAACATTGCAAATCTCACTTGCATTACTGATAATTTGGATTGGTTTCGGAACTTTCAGAAAAATAAAAACCGACAAAGAATCGCAATTCATTGTTTATAACGTAAATAAACATACAGCTGTTGACATTATCGGAAAACAAAATTATTTCCTTTCGGAAGAATCGATTTTTAAAACAAAAAATATTACTTACAACATTCTCCCGAACCGGCAATATTTGAACAAGTCCGATTTTCAATTTATTCCTGTCGATACGGCAAATTTTAATTCGGAAATTATTAAGAAAAAAGGGGCTTTTCTTGCTGTCGGCAATAAAATTATTTTGTTGCTGCTCGGTAAAAATCAAACCATATCCGAGGTTAATCCGAAACTGAAAGTTGATTATATTATTTTATCCGGAAATTCGGCTATAAAACTAAAGACTGTTAAGGATAATATTGATTTTAAGCAGATTATATTCGATTCATCAAACAATTATTATATGCTGAGAAGACGAAAAAAGGAATGCCGAGACCTGAATTTGAATTATTTTTCGGTAAAAGATTCCGGTGCTTTCAGTTTATTTTTTTGATGTCGAATTTTACCGAACCGGATTTCTTGCTCAAAGCACATCCCGAACATCCGCCGCAACACGAATGTAGTTTTTTTCCGGTTTTCCCGAATTTTTCATAAAAATTTCTAAAAATCTTTATTTATAGGGTATCATTTTAAAAATTGATACCCTGCGGGTTTATAATAATTAACGCAATATAAAACTGTTAATTTTTTAGATTCTTACAAACTCAAACCCGCAGGGTCTTTTTATACGAAACTCATCTGTTTGTTAACATAGATACGATGACTTGCAAATTTAATGCAGCCCCTTAAATTTTATAACTTACGGACAAAGCATAAGTTCTGCCTAATTTATACGACTGAAAAATATATTCTTTGCCGCTGTAAGTATAAGTTTTTTTATAATCTCGATTTAAAATATTATTAACCGAAATTTTTATTTTGAACCTGCCGGCTGATATTTTAGATATGTTAAATTTTAAATCCGGATAAGATTGCTTATAAATATTAGGCGTTGCTCCCTTAGTTACAACAGCCAATTTCGACCCTTCGGTATTAAAAACCAAATTTGCATTAATGCCTTTTTTCGCATTATCATAAGCAAAAAAAACATTCAGTACCCAAGGCGATTGTCCGTACATAGGGCGATGCAAAATAATTCCCGTATTATCGTCATTTCCGTAATTTTCAACATATTTTACCTGCGATTTTAATAATGTAAAATTGCTTCCGATAAAAAAATTTGCCGATGCTGTTTTTATTAAATGCTGTTTTATTTCAGCTTCAAAACCGTACATTTTTGAATTTTCAACATTTACATAATGAAATTCGGGATTGTTTGCACGCGGGTCGTCAATCAATTCAATCGGATTTAAAAAATATTTATAAAAAACACTTACAGAAAAAATATCACCGCTTTTTCCGAAATTTTCCCAACGTAAATCAATATTGTCAACCAATGTTCTTTTCAAATCCGGTGTTCCTACAACACGCCACCCTTCCTTAAAATCGTAATAAGCATAGGGAGCAATTTCTCTGAAAGCAGGGCGGGCGGTTGTTCGTCCGTACACAAATCTAAAATTTGTATTTTTATTCAGTCCATATTTTAAATTTAATACGGGCAAAAAATCCGGATAGCTCTGTTCTGCTCTTACATGCTTAAAATGAGAAGGTTCCACTTTATTTTCGATATACGTATAACTGTTTTCAAATCGTAAACCCGTAATTATTTTCAATTGCTTCGTAATATCAAAGTTAAACATTCCGTAGCCGGCAGATACGATTTCTTCGGCTTCGTAGCTGTTGTATTTATCGGTTAAAGGGTCGTTCAAAACATAAACACCGTAAGTGGCATCTGCGGCATTTTGTCCGATATTTTCATCCGATAAATAATCGGAAATATTACCGTTAAAAGGTAAATTTTGAGAAAGAATATCAAACTTTCGGGAATCGGAAATTCTGTATTTATAAGTAAATGCAAGCCCCGTTTTCAGCACGATTTTTTTGCCGAAAATAACAGCGGATTTCGTAAAATTTATTTTTGAATCAGAATTTTTCTCCGATAAATCTCGATAAAATCTTGCCGGCGAAGGATAGGCGTTATAACTGATATGATAATCGCCGTTTTCGCCGTCGTAATTAAAAAAACGCAAATCGGGTTCACTTTGTTCGGAAACGGTATAAGACGAAATCCAATCTAATTCAGCACCGGACAAAGCCCTTAAAACATGCTTCCCGGAAATTTGTGCCGACAAAAAATTCCTTTCCTGAAAACCCAATACATGCTCATACATATATAAATTATCTTCCGGTTTTTGCCCTTCTCTGTAACGTGCCGTTTTTAATCCGCTGCTGTTTCTCAGCAATGTAAAATTTATACTGTTATTTTTATTTAATTTATACGAAAATCCGCCGAGCAACGACATCATTACTTCCTCATCGCCTTTCATCTCATTTTCGGAAATCAAAGGATTCATTACATTTGCATCAGCCGACTCTATTAAGTTGTACCTGTTGTAAATTCCTGAATTATAGGAAGAAAAATCTCTTTTATACGAAGCCGACAAAATAAATCCGAAAGGTTTTCCGAACAGTTTAATTTGATTTCCTACGGAAAAAGAATGCGAATGATTTAAAAACGACTTTTGATATTCGGTTTTCATCACTTTACTGAATGATTTCGTAATACCGTCAAGCAAATCATTATTTTCATACAAAAAAGGTATTTCGGCTTGTACCGTTTCCGGAATTGCCCTTGTTCCGTCATCAAACCCAAAAAAATCATATTTCCCGCCTTTGTAAGATAAAAATTCAGAACTTAAATTGCTTTGAGGATTATAGCCGAATGATGATGAAAATTGAAGGGTAAATTTTTCGGGATACGTTTTTGTTTCAATATTTACATAACCGCCGGTAAACGAAGCCGGCAAATCCGGCATAAATGATTTATAAACAATAATATTGTCAATAATATTTGAGGGAAATAAATCTGTTTGCACCGTATTTTTATTCGGGTCTAAACCGGGAATTTGTGCACCGTTCAAACTTATCATTGAATAACGATCGCTTAACCCTCTTATAAAAACATATTTTCCTCCGGAAATTGACAGACCGGAAACACGTTTTAATGCCGAAGCCGCATCCGAATCACCGAATTTTGAAATTTGTTGCGATGAAACACCGTTTACCAAACCGGCAGATTTTTTTTGAAAAACCATTATCGCATTTTCCGTATTACGCAGCGATTTTGCACTTACGGTTACTTCGGATAGTTCTTCGGCTGCTTTATTAAGTAAAATATTTATAATTTTTATTCCGCCTGCCGGCAAATTCAAATTTTCAACAATTTTTGTTTGATAAGACAAATAAGAAATAACAATTTTTTGTGCATCCGCAGGAACATTCTCCAAAGAAAAATTACCGTCGAAATCGCTTACCGAAACAATTGCCGGCTCCGTATTATCAATTCTTACAACGGCACCGACCAGCGATTCGCCTGTTTCACCGTCAAAAATTTTTCCTCTTACAATACACATATCTTGTGCTTGTAAAAAATTAACTGTTAAAACAAAAAAAACGGAAATAAACAGTGTTTTCATTACTTTATGTTTTTCTTTTTTAAAAAATAAAAATACACCCCCGCAATTTGCGAGGATGCTTGTTTAACTAAAATTAAATTTGTTTAATTCTTGAATGTTAAAGTCCAGCCGGTTGCCCAATTTGAATCTCCGAAAGCTCCTTTGTAAGATACTTGTTCAAATCCTGCGGGATATGAAGCCAACGCATCGGTTTGCGGATTTGAAGGAACCGGATTTGCAGCCGACACACCCGGATTTGCAACTTTATTCGTATTCCCGGCAAAAGCCAAAGCCCAAGCATCTTTTTTTGCCTGCGGTGCTTCATACAAATGCTCTCCGGCATCATTTTTCGGGGTCGAGATTTTAAATAATTCGTACGGGTCGTAAGAATTTCCGTCAGTTTGTCCGGCTACATTATAAAAAACATTGTTTTTAACATGTACATAACCGTCTTCAAACATTTTATAAGAACAAGCTGCCTGATTTCCGTTATCGTCTTGCAAATATTCTATATCAACACCTTTATCAAAATTAACAAAAATTGAATTGACATAGCTTACGCCGGCATTATCTCGCAGGGTAAATGTTCTGCTTCCGCCTCCCTCAACACTTATATAAGTTGCATTATAAATTTCGGGTTTAGAATACGGTGTACCGGTTTCGTTGTCGCTCGGTCCGCCGTCGTGCTCACCGCCTCTGTCGGAATCACTTGCTTGTATGGTTGCCCAAAACTGTCCTTTTCCGTGAAAACCCTCGTCGTAATCGAAAGAATCGTCGCCGCATTTTACGATTAGTGCATGTTTTACGGTAACAGCACCTCCGAAAAATTCAATTCCGTCGTCGTTATTTGCAACAATTTCAATATAATCAATTGTTGTTCCGCTGCCGACGGCTCCGCAAGTCAACCCGTTTATCTCGTTTCCTTCTCCTATATCGGTTCCTCCGTGTCTAATCGAAACATATTTTAATGTACCCGAATTATCGGCATCATCAGTTCCGCCGTACAAACCTCTTTTTTCGCTTGTAGGAATTCCTTCTATGGCTTTGTCGGTTGTTAAATTACTTGTTGTTGCTTTTCCGAGCAAAATAACACCGCCCCAAAGACCTCTCGCATCTTTATCAACACCTGTTCCTTCTCTGTTATCGGCTTCTGCCGTAAAAATAATCGGTTCAGCCGGTGTACCTGTTGCATTTATTTTTCCGCCTCTTGCAACAATTAAGGCACTTGCGTTTTCGCCTGTCCCGGGTTTTCCTTTTATTAAAGTACCCGGTTCTACGGTAAGTGTTTGACCTTCGTTTACAAATACCAATCCGTTCAGTATCCATGTTTTATCCGAAGTAAAAGTATAATTTCCGACCCCTTGCCCTTTATCCGTAACGGTAACAACACCGTGCCCGTCGTCTTCAAATGTTGTTGCATTTTTATCGGGTTCAATTTCGTGCGGTTTACAAGAAACAAAAACAATTGCCGCCGTAATTACAAAAACCGAAATTTTTAAAAATTTGTTTTTCATTTTTTTAGATTTAATTTGTTAAAAAATAATTTTTTGGCTTAATATTAAACTTGCAGCAAAAGTAATTTCAGAAAGATATAATCCGGTTAAGAAAAGATTAAGTATAATTTAATTAATTGTAAACATAATGTTAAGCAATTATTAAGTCTTTCGGTAATAATATATGTAAACATTTTTATCTTATTTTTGCAGTGCAAATTTTTATTATGGAAACATCAAAATATAAAATTCTGATAATCGACGATGAAAAAGATGTCAGAGAAATTCTGAAATTTAATATCGAAAATGCCGGCTATAAAGTTTACACGGCAAAAAACGGCAAAGAAGGTCTTGAACTCGTTAAGAATAAAAATCCTCATCTGATTATTTTAGATGTAATGATGCCCGAAAAAGACGGCTATCAAACTTGTTCCGAAATAAGAGAATTACCCGACAGGCACAAAACAATTATCATTTTTTTGTCGGCAAGAGGCGAAGACTATTCTCAAATTACGGGCTTTGAAGCCGGCGGAGACGATTATATCGCAAAACCGATTAACCCGAAAGTATTGCTTTCAAAAATTAAAGTAATGTTGAAAAGGTATCGGGAAGAAGAAAATAATACCGAAAAAATTATCCGTTTAGGCAGCTACAAGTTAGACAAAGAAGAATATGTTCTGTATAAAAATGACGAAAAAATTATACTTCCGAAAAAACAATTTGAGATATTGCGTCTTTTATTTTCCAGACCCGGACACGTTTTTACGAGAGATGAAATTTTTGAAAAAATTTGGGGAGACGATGTTATCGTGGGCTCAAGAACCATTGATGTTCATATTCGCAAAATACGGGAAAAAGCCGGTATCGAAAATATAAAAACGCTGAAAGGCATAGGATACAAATTAGAATTGTAAAAATTGAAAAAATCATTGTTTAACACATCAAATCCGAATAAATTATCTCTGATAATTTCAATATTGGTAACACTTTTCGTTGCCTTGCTTTATTTTATTTTTTGGTTTATTTACGACGATTTTAAATTTCACCGGTCGGCACTCTTGCTTATTTTGCTGAGTCAATTTACTTTCTCGTTCTTTATTTTTCGCTTTTTTCTTCAAAAATTTATTTACGAAAGAATTCGATTAATTTACAAAACTATCCGTAATTTAAAACTCAAAAAAGACGAAAAACCGGATATTAATCTCAATACGGACATTTTGAAAGAGGTAAAAGATGAAGTTGAAGTATGGAGCAGGGAACATCAAACGGAAATTTCGCTTTTAAAAGACCGAGAAACTTTTCGCCGCGAATACATCGGAAATATTTCACACGAACTTAAAAATCCCATTTTCAACATCCAAGGTTACATATATTCTTTAATGCACGGAGCTTCCGACAATAAAGATTTGCTGAAAAAATACCTAAAGCGAACCAATAAAAACATCGAACGCATTATTGCAATTATTGAAGATTTAGACACCATTTCGGAATTGGAAATAACAAATATAAAACCCAATTTTAAAGAATTTGACATTTTAGAAACAAGCAAAGAAGTGATTGAATTATTATCGGACAAGGCATCCGAAAAAAATATTCGCATTTTTTTTCGCGAAAAATATTCGAGCCGGATTTCAGTTACGGGAGACGAAAAAAGGATAAAACAAGTTTTGATAAACTTGATAGACAATGCCATAAAATACAGCTACAAAAACGGCAGAATAAAAATCAGTTTTTTCGATATGGATAAAAATTATCTCGTTGAAATTACCGATGAAGGTCCCGGTATTTCAAAGGAAGATTTGCCGCGTATTTTTGAACGATTTTACCGAACCGACAAAGCCCGAAGCAGAGAAAAAGGCGGTACCGGCTTAGGTCTTGCAATCGTAAAACACATTATAGAAGCTCATAATCAGACAATTAACGTCAGAAGCACCCTCAAGGTAGGAACCACGTTTGCATTTACGGTAAAAAAAGCATAATTTTTCTCCTAAATTCAAGCACTTAACTTTTCAAAAAAAATTATATATTTGTATATTATTTATACTCTAAATCCAAATGATGAATCGATTCTTTCTGATTACAAGTTTAACAATATCTTTATTTCTCGGAAGTTGCAGCATTACGCAAGAATATCATTTTAATAAAGATCTTTCGGGAAAATACAGTCTTGAAATGAAAATGGGTGATTTAATAAACATGATAAAATCAATGGACACAACAGGAAATGCCATGTCCTCAATGGATACACTTGACCGTTCGTTTGATGAAATTGCTCTGAAATACAAAGAAGGCGGTGCTAAAAACGTGAAAGTAGGTTGGAAAGACGACAAGACAACCATATCAATAAAATTTGATTTTGAAAATATTGAAGATTTAAACTCAATTCTTGCAAATTCCGGAAAAAAATCCGGCATGACACTTTTCAGCGGGAATACGGAAACTCCGGGCAAAATTACGCATAAAGGAAAACGTAAACTTTCTTTTGACTTTCCGGAATTAAATAATGACACAATTTCGATGAAAGATATAGAATCCATGAAAGATTATATTACGGTTGAAACCATTTTTTCTTTCGACAGAAAAATAAAAAGCATAAATAATAAAAATGCAATAATCAGTGATGATAAAAAAAGTTTTAAATTTTCCGGAAAATTAGATAAACTTTTGGATAAAGATTTTACTATGGATACCGACGTTAAACTGAAATTCAGATAATTAATAATTAAAAAACACTAAAATGAAAACATTACATTTAATCTCAGCTCTCGCAATTTTTGCATTATTTACGACAAGTTGCGGAAATAACGAAGAAAAAACTTCTGAAAAAATTGCAGAAAAAATGATCGAAAACGCCACCGGTAACAAAGTTGATATTAATGTTGACAAAAACGGTGACAAAGGCAGTATTACAATAAAAGGTGATAACGGCGAAAAAGTTACAATATCGGGCAACGGAAATGAAATTCCCGACAATTTTCCGTCGGATATTTATCTTCCGGAAGGCGAAATTGAATCAACGGGAACAATAAACAGCGACGAAGGTGATATTATTACCGTTGTTTTTAACGTAAAAGAGAAAACTGATAAAGCAGCTGAAAAAATTTCAAAAGAAATGAAAGCAAACGGTTGGAAAAGTGAGATGAACATGACAACCGGAGAAGGCGGTATGCAAATGTATTCCAAAGGAGATAACAGTGTTACCGTTACAATCGGAAAAGATAATAATCAAACACAAATCAGCTATATGGCAACGATTTCAAAAAAATAAGTGCTTTTAACGAACCTTTTTCTTAATTTTTCGTATATCTGAAAAAATAAAAAAATGATAAAACATATTGTATTTATAAAAATAAAAGGTGCTGCTTCGGAAGAAGCAAAAATGAGTGATTTACAAAAATTAAAAGAAGCGTTGGATAAGCTTCCTTCACAAATTCCGGAAATAAAAAAATACGAAACAGGTATTAATATTTCCGATGCTTCAACGGCATCAGACCTTGCTTTAATAGGTGAATTCGAATCTGCAAATGATTTGGAAACATATAAAAATCATCCCGAACATCTGAAAGTTTTAGATTTAATAAGCAGTATTAAAGGCAGAACCGCCGTTGTTGATTTCGAATTTTAACCCGCATTATTCATAAAAATTATAAATTACATACCTAACATGCTATTAAATAGAATATTATATAAAATACACAATAACCCAAATTTGGGCTATAATTTTTACGCAAGGTACATTTTTTCTTAACCTGACTTATCGTTGCAAACCCTTTGCAGTATTAATATACAGCAGCAGGGTTTGTCGCCTCAATTCAGGTTAAGAAAAAACGCATGAATAATACGGGTTAATTTTCTTTTGATACGAAAAAAGAGTACCGAACTTTCATCCGGTACTCTTTTTTAACTCATAAACTGTTACAAATTCTATTGGTTTTGTGTAAACCAAATAATACCGCCGATAATTGCTGCACCCAATAAAACTGCGAGTGTAATTTTTATCCAACTCCAAGGTCTTTCGCCTTGAACTTTTCCCGTTCGTGCATTAATCATAAAACGATATACTTTTTCTTTATATTTATAGGCACTGAGCCAAATCGGCAATAAAATATGTTTAAACGTTGTTGACATATACTCCGTATTCATTGATGAAATACGTTGCCGGTCACCGCCTATATCTCTATGTATATCTTGTCTTATAACAGGTTCCATTTTTCCCTTTGCCAAAGTAAAACCGTTTTCCAAACTTACCTGATAGGTTTCCGATTTAAAACCGCTTAAATATTTTGTATCGTAAGGAACTAAATTTTCCAAATCCCAAGGTTCCAATCGGTCAACATATTTTCTCGGTAAGGTATCGCTTGCCGGAACCGTTATGTCGTCGAAAAAACGCGAAACTCTGCCGCTTACGGATGTCCACAGAGTTTTTGTTACTGTTCTTGTTTTTTGTTCACCGTTTTCGTAATATGTTTCTGTTTCCTGATAATCATCGCCGCGTTGTCCGGAATAATTTGTACGAGTATCCGAGTCGTAAGTCCAATACGGGGTATAGATTCCGGCAAGGTCTTCGGTTTGTCGTGCCTGCGATTTTAATTTATTCGGTGCAAACCACAATTTTTTCAACCATTTTTTGTATAACTCGTGCCCTTGCCTTTTATCAATTTTGAAAGGAAGCATAGCTTTCGGGGCAATAATGCTTGATGTATGGGCTTCTTTGGAAACTAAGGGACTGCCGCAAAAATCACATTCCGAAGATACCACATTGGGGTCGAAAGTAGTTTCGGCACCGCAAGAGTCACATTTTACGGTTGTTACTTCAATTTTAGGAGCGGTATCTACATTCAAATAACTTTTATAATCTAATTCCTGAACAGCTTTAATTTTTTCTTCTTCGTCAATTTCAATTTCATTTAATGCACCGCAAAATTCACATTTTAAGCTGTCGGTTTCGGGTGCAAAAGTTAATTTGGCACCGCAATTTTTACAAGTTATTTCATTCTGCCGGCTTTCACTGACTTTTTTTTCTTCCATAATAAATACAAATTTAAAGTTATAAATAAAAAGCATCCGTAAAAACAGATGCTTAATTTTTTACATAGGCGGAGGCGGGGGCGGCGGAGGTGTTGCACCGAATAATCCGGCAACTTCCGGAACTTCGCCGGCAGCAAGCCAACCCGACATACCTTGTTTCCACACAAAAGTTTCTTTTGTTAATTGTCCTTGTGCTATCATTTGTTTTAAAACCTCGGCATTAAACGGACCTTGTTGTTGACCGTTTACCGAAACAAAATATTGAATAACCGGAGGAGGCGGAGGTACATTTTGTTGATTTGATTGCATTTTTTGATTTTGCATCATCTGATTTTGATTCATCATTTGCTGCATCATTGCCATACCCATCATACCTTCCATTCCGCCGCCTGCTCCCGGATTGTTGGCAGCTCCTTCCATCGCATCGGCAGCTTTCATTTGTGAATATTTATTCATATCACCGAGCATATTCATACCGGTTCCTTCGTCTAATTTTTCTTGAAGTTTTTCCGGCAAGCTGATACTCGAAACTAAGAATTTTGTTATTTCAAGCCCGTATTCTTTAAACTCTTCTCCGAGTTTTTTCTGACAAAATTCAGAAATATCTTTATAATTTTGAGCCATATCAAGCAACGGTATTCCGCTTTCACCGACCGCATCAATAAATTGAGTTACAATCAGATTTCGCATTTCAGCGGCAATTTCCTCGGTCGTAAAATCTCCGCTTGTTCCCAGCACTTCTTGTATAAATTTTACCGGATCAACCACTTTCATGGTATAGGCACCGAAAGCTCTTAAACTTACGCGACCGAAATCGGCGTCACGCACATAAAACACATTGGGTGTTCCCCACTTTTGGTTCGTAAAACGCTTTGTATTAATAAAGTACACTTCAGCTTTAAACGGACTGTTAAATCCGTGCATCCAAGCATTTAAAGTGGTAAGAATCGGCAAATTACTTGTTGTTAATTCATAACGACCCGGAGGAAAAACATCCGCGATTTTTCCTTCATTAATAAAAACCGCAACTTGCGACTCTCTTACGGTAAGCTGAGCACCGTTTTTTATTTCATTACCGTAACGCTCAAAACGGTATGCTATGGTATCACTACTGCTGTCTAACCATTCTATGACATCAATAATTTCACCTTTTAATTTATCAAATAATCCCATATTATAAAATTTAGTTTGTTTAATTTTCGGGCTATGAAATTACAATTTTTCATTATATTATCAAAGTTTTATTGACGGAATTGCATTTTTTTTTTGTTTTTTCTTGACTTTAATACTTTTTTTTAAGAACTTGTATGATTAAAACAAAGTTGTTTAATCCAAACCTTAAATTTTAAAGTTATGAAAAAATTAATTTTTATTCCGATTATTTTTCTGTTTTTTACGGGAAAATCACAGGTTACGATTACCGACGTAAATATTTTAAATCCGGGAGATTCGCTGTTTATGGGTATCGATACCTTACCGAATAATTCATCAATTTTACTCGGCGGCACGGGGCAACAAACATGGGATTTTTCAAGTTTGGAAGAGCATAGGGTTGATTCTGTTTTTTTATTGCATCCGGATGAAACGCCTTATTACGATGTTTTTCCGAATTCAAACGAAACGGCTTTCGTAAAAAACGATTCAATGTGGGTATATCTTACAAAAAGTGCAAACGGTTTATATACAAACGGACAAATTCTTGATATTGATGATGACGGAAATAAAGATACCGTAATTTTTGAACCTCAACAATTATTTATTGCAACTCCCTTTACGTATAATAATATTGCCTATGATACGTCAAGAGCCGAAGTTAAAGTCAGTAATTTGAAGCTAATTGTAACCGTATTTATGCAAGATACCGCAGATGCATACGGAAACATTACCATTCCGCTCGGAACATTTGAAAGTATCCGAGTTCACAGAACTTCCGTTGAAATTGATTCAGTTTTTATGTCTGCCGGCAATGATTGGGTATTCATATCCGAAGATACCGTAATAAGACACGAATATTCGTGGTGGACAAACAACCCTTCGGTAAAATTCAGACTTTGTGATTTTAAATATGATACAACGGGAGATTCAATTTACGACGAAATAAGTTATTTAAAAGAGAACCGATTTTCGGGTATTAAAAATATAAAAACCGGAACATTTGCAATAAAGATTTTTCCGAATCCTTCCGGAGGTATGTTTACGTTTAAAAATATTACGGGACTAATAAATAAAATCGAGATTATTGACATAAGCGGAAAAACTATCAAAACGTTCACAGGGAATAAAGCAATTGTAACTGTTGATTTAAGTAAAAATCCTGCGGGTATCTATTTTGCGAAAATAACAGCGGGAAATAAAACCGAAACGGTAAAATTGGTTTTAAAATAAAAACACTTCAGTTCCGGTCGCTCGTGTTTACAGTCAAAGCAGGAAGTTTCAGAAAACAACAACTTTCTTATAATAAGCTTTTTATAAAGAATAAAAACTTAATATTAGCCCGTTTTGCATAAGATATCGCTTATTTCGGGGTAATTATTTTTTGCTTCGCAGATAAAAAATTCAACTTTGGCAAAGTTTTTAACTTTGCCAAAGTTCGTAAGAAATAATTCTTGCAGGTCTCTTGAGCAGTTTGCAAAATCCCGATTCCCTGAATGTCCCGAATTAACTGAAACAAGTGAAAGCATTTATCATAAAACAGCCGATTACATACCACTTAAAAAAACATACCTGTAAACATAAAAAAGTCGGTAAGTTTTATAAATATTTTTTTAAAATTTTACTTTTCCGTTTCAATATTTTTAACGTACGGGTTTTTAATTGACGAACACGTTCGCGGGTAATATCAAAATTAAGTCCTATTTCTTCAAGTGTAAGCGGATGCGGCATTTCCAAGCCGTAATATTGTTTAATAATTTCGGCTTCGCGATGCGGTAAGGTGGCGAGTAAACGTTTTAG
The DNA here is from genome assembly GCA_964500765.1 of uncultured Draconibacterium sp. GTDB lineage: Bacteria > Bacteroidota > Bacteroidia > Bacteroidales > JAADGE01 > JAADGE01. The sequence goes on along the minus strand of CAZCPV010000012.1, from coordinate 5,835 downwards.
TTCCGTAGTTAACGATTGTTTTATCAATTCTTTTTCGGGCGAATCGAAACTTTCGCTGCTGATAATATTGTACAAAGACATAGTTTCGTCATCATTAACGGGTGCATCCATTGATAAATTTCTGTCTGAATTTGAAATTACCCGTAATACGTCTTTAGGAGCTATTTTTAATTCGTCGGCAATTTCTTTTACGGAAGGTTCTCTTTGAAATTTTTGTAATAACTCAAAAAAAGTTCGGTTAACCTTATTTGCCGTGGTAATTTTATTTAAGGGTAATCTTACAATTCGAGAATGCTCGGCAAGTGCCTGAAGAATGGATTGCCGTATCCACCACACGGCATAAGATATAAATTTGAATCCTTTGGTTTCGTCAAAACGTTTGGCGGCTTTTATGAGCCCGATATTTCCTTCGTTAATTAAATCAATTAAGCTGAGCCCTTGATTTTGATATTGTTTTGCAACAGATACAACAAACCGAAGATTTGCTTTTATCATTCTGTCCAAGGCATCAATATCTCCTTTTCTGATTTTTTGTGCCAAAACAGCTTCTTCCTCTGCAGTAACCAAATTATAACGACTGATTTCATGCAAATATTTATCAAGAGAAAGAGACTCTCGATTGGTTACTTGCCTCGTTATTTTCAGTTGCTTCATAATTAAATTTGCAAAAGAATTTCAAATAAAAACAATCTTATATTTTGAACACGCTAAAAATAAACATTATTAATGTATTAAAAAACAATATTTTAAAAGCCGATTGATTCGGAAGAACCGAGGGCTTTATTTACCTCAATATCTTTCACATCCGGATAGGTTAAAGTTCTTACGGCTTCGGCAGACCGCTTGCGTGCCGGAACGGATGCCATCCGCAAATTTTGTTTCCGTACGGCTTCTTCAACAATTTTTCTGACTGTTCGGGCATTTCCGAAATATTTATCACGGACTTTATACAATTTTTTAATATACAATTTCAAGTGTTCTTCTGCTGCTTTGTCCGGAGTTAAATCTTCGGCTTTCAACATTTGCAAACAAATTTCGTAAAGGGTTTCCGGTTTGTAGTCTTTAAAAATCAAAGTTTTATCAAATCTGGATTTTAAGCCGGGATTCATTTTTAAGAAATTTTCCATATTTCCGGGATAACCGGCAACGATAACGGCAAATTTTCCTCTGTTATCTTCCATGTTTTTAAGAAGAACTTCAACGGCTTCGTTACCGTAGCTGTTTTGTCCGCCTCCTGCAAGTGCATAAGCTTCGTCGATAAACAATACGCCTCCGAGTGCCGCATCAATTTTTTCTTTTGTTTTAAGTGCCGTTTGCCCTACATAACCGGCAACTAACCCTTCTTTTCCGGTTTCAATTATGTGTCCTCGTTCCAGCAAACCGAGTGCTTTATATATTTTTCCGAAAATACGTGCCAAAGTGGTTTTCCCTGTTCCGGGATTTCCGCTGAAAACAGCATGTAAAGAAAATTTATTCAAAACATCTTTTCCGGTTTCTTTATAGAATTTAACCAACTTTATCAGCTCATTAACTTCATTTTTTATTTCATTCATCCCGACCAAAGCGTTCATTTCATCCAATGCTTCTTTTAGTAACTCATTGTCAATAGGGATTTTAACAACACTTTTTGATTTTATGCTTTCTATTTTACGAATATCTTCGGAAGTAATTATTGACAATTCTTCATTTGACAAATCTTTTACGTCTTCACGTTGCATCAGTCGCAACCCCATATTCATTTTCCCTTCGTCAATTAAGGAATAGGCAAAACGTGCATTACCGAAGGTATGGTCTCTGTTTCTGAAAGCTTCGGTTAATGTTTTGCGAATCAGTTCGGCGGCATCGTCGGTCAACACAACATTTCGTTTGTTTGCGGCATATAAAGCAATATCAAACAATTCGTCGGGTGTATAATCATCGAAATGAAAAAAATATTTGATACGAGATTTTAAACCGGGATTGGAGTTAATCATAAACATCGTTTCTTTCGGGTATCCCGCCATCATTATTGCAATATCTTTTTCACCGTCGCTCATTTCTTTCACCAATACTTCTATCACTTCTTTTCCGAAATCTTTTTTATCTTCATCGGAACGTGCAAGCATGTATGCCTCATCAATAAACAGAATACCGCCCCGGGCTTCTTTCAGTGCTTCCTTTACTTTGGGTGCCGTTTGTCCGATAAATTCACCGATTAAGTCGGCTCGGTCAACTTCATGAACATGCCCTTTTGACAGAAGTCCTTTTTTTTGATAAATTTTTCCGAGTAATTTTACGACCGTTGTTTTTCCCGTTCCGGGATTACCGGTAAATACACTGTGAAGCGTAAGTTCTTCGGTATCGTTAAAGCCCTTTTCTCGTCTTAATTTAAGAAAATCAATGTAGTTAATATGGTCTTTTACTTTTTGTTTTATGTTTCGTAAACCTATCAGCCCTTCTAAATGTGCCAAAAGGTCTTCAAGTGTTTCGGTATCTTCGGGTTCTGAATCCGAACCGGCAATTATACCGGAATTTTCCGACAAAATTACGTCTCCTTCAATTTCATTTTCTCCCGCCGTAAAATAAGTTGAAGCAATAAGTGTATCCATAAATACAATTTCAATTCTGTATTTATCATCTTTCCATGAGCCGGGCGCAGCATTACCCCAGCCCCTTTCAAAAGTGAAAATTTTGTCTTTATTGCCGTTGGGAATAAATTTTAAACTGTCGATTTTGGCTTTGTATTGCCCTGCATCATCGTAAATATTTATAAAATACTCAAGATAAAATGCTTTGTTCGTTTTAATTCTGAAATTGGTTTCCACCCAAACATATCGGGTTTTTTCTTTAGAAAATGCTTTTAAATATTTTCTGTTTGTTTGATTCCATGCTTCAAAATCGCCTTCGTATAACTTTACGGATTCGGTTTCCAAATACGGATTATCGGTTTCACTTACAAGTCCTATTTCATAAATATAAAACAGTTGGGTTCCTACAAGTTCTTCTTCAATAAATGCTTCGCAACGATAGGAACCGGCTTTCCAATATCCGCCGGCATTTTCGACACCCCAACTTTCATAAATATAGGCAATATTATCTTTTTTATTGATTTTTACCGTTTTGCTTAAATTGCAAATTTCTTTTTCGGATGTATCCGTAATTTTATAAGCTTTGAAAGTAACATTTGCCGTCCAATCCTTAATATCAAAATTTTTATTATAAACGGCAAGTTCCGAACGAAGATAAGAAATTTCATCTTTATCAAACACACGACGATACTTCTTTGTTGAATCAAGCATCCACTCCGAAGAAGCATATATTTTTAAAGACTTATATTTAAAGTATTTTTTATTCAAAGTATTTTTATTTACAAAAATAATCAGAAATAGATACCGGCAAAATTCTATTTTATAAAAATTACAATTTTATGCGTAGGATATAAAAAAATCCTGCAATATTATTTTTTCATTTCAGCATTTTTTTATTTTTCGGCAATATTGTCAAATAGTTGAAAAAAAATCCGGTTTTTAATAATGTTTTATTATTTTTGGACACAAATATGGATGATTTAACACCAAAAGAAATACAACTTTTTATTGATGCAATCTCTGCTCATTCGGACTACGATTTCAATGAATATTCCATTAAATCATTTACCCGACGTGTTCAAAAATTATTAGCGGATTACCGAACGGATATCCCGGGTTTAATAAAAAAAATAAGCGAAAACAAGAACTTTCTTGAAGAAACCGTAAAAAACATTACCGTTAATACAACCGAAATATTCAGAGATCCGAAAACTTGGGATACAATTAATACCAAAATTCTGCCGGCTTATAAGGATGAACTGAGAATAAATATTTGGCATGCCGGAGCTTCAACCGGACAAGAAATTTATACGATGTTGATTTTATTAAAACAACACGGATTATACGATAAAGCAAGAGTATATGCTTCGGATATTAATTCGGATGTATTGGAAGTTGCAAAATCCGGAAAATACAGGTACCGAGAAATTGATGAATACATTAACAATTTTAAAGAAACATACAAAAACTCAAACAGTAACTACGACATAAACGATTATTTTAAAATTTCGAGGTCAAGAAATATGGTAAAGGTCAAACCTTTTCTTTTGGACAAAGCCCAATACAAAGTACACGATTTAACTAAACTTACTAACCCTTTTGCCGTAAAATATCATATCATTTTTTGCCGAAACGTCTTAATTTATTTTAACCATGAATTACAAGACCGAATAATTAAATTATTTGAAAACTCTTTATTTACGGGCGGCACACTGATAATAGGCAAACACGAAGGTATTTTGGGAAGCGTAGCCGAAAAATTTCAAAAACAAGGTACAATTTTCATAAAAAAATAATTCGGATATAAAGTTTTTGTATTTTGCATCTTAAAGTTTTATTTTCGATGTTTAAATCTCTAAAAATTGAACGATGTTAGATTTGTTAAAAGTCAATTTAAACAAAGCCGCCGATATTTTAAAACAAAGCAAACATACTGCGGCTTTTACCGGTGCCGGTATTTCTGTTGAAAGCGGTATTCCGCCTTTCAGAGGAAAAAACGGTTTGTGGTCGAAATATGACCCGAAAATATTGGAATTAAATTATTTTTATCAACATCCGAAAGATTCTTGGGAAGTAATTAAAGAAATTTTTTACGATTTTTTCGGAAAAGCCAAGCCGAATCCGGCACATACGGTTCTTGCCGAAGCAGAAAAAAGAGATTTACTGAAAGCCGTTATTACACAAAATATCGATAATCTTCATCAGGCAGCCGGCAGCAAAACGGTTTATGAATTTCACGGAACCTCAAATAAAATGGTTTGTACAAAATGCAAACGTAAATTTTTGTCCGAAAAAGTAAATTTAGACGAACTTCCGCCGACATGCAGTGCTTGCGGCGGGCTTTTAAAACCCGATTTTATTTTTTTCGGCGAAGGAATTCCTTCCGATGCTTATCAAAAATCGCTTGAAGAAGCCGAAAAAGCAGACGTATTTTTTTTAATCGGCACAACCGGACTGGTTCAGCCGGCGGCTTCAATTCCGTACAAAGCAAAATACAACGGTGCAGTTATTATTGAACTAAACCCTGAACGAACCGTTTTTACCGAAAAAATAACAGACATTTTTTTGCAGGGAAAAGCCGGCGAAGTAATGAAACAACTCGGTGAATTACTTTTTTGAAGAACTACTGAAAAAATGCGTACTCATCCGATAAAGAAACTGATAGAAGAAGGCGAACACCGGCAATTGGATTTTAAATTTGCCGTAAACGATTCGCAAAAAATTGCCCGTTCGCTGTCGGCTTTTGCCAATACCGACGGAGGCAGATTGTTAATAGGCGTAAAAGACAACGGAAATATTGCCGGCGTCCGAAGCAACGAAGAAATTTATATGTTGCAAGCTGCTGCCGAACTTTACACAAAACCGGAAGTTCCGATTGAAGTAAAAAAACATCGAATTGACGGAAAAGAAGTTTTGGAAGTTATTATTAAAAAAAGTAACAAGCGACCGCATACGGCACCCGACGAAAAAGGAAATTTCAGAGCATACGTAAGAGTAAAAGACGAAAATTTATCGGCTAACGGGCTGTTGCTGAAAGTATGGAAAGCCGAAAAAAATCGCCCGAATATTAAAATCGTTTACGGCAAACCGGAAAAATTTCTGTTAAACTACCTAAATGAGCACCCGTATATTACGTTTTCAAAATTCAGAAAATCCGGCGGAATTACATTTTATCGGGCAGAACGGATTTTAATTGATTTTATATTATTGAATATTGTTGAAATCGAAATCAGCAAAGATTTGATTTGTTACAAATTGAAAAAATGAT
>CAZCPV010000011.1:21984-25620 GCA_964500765.1 uncultured Draconibacterium sp. | reverse complement strand
GTTTTTTTAAGTAACATTTTTCAACTTAAGTTGTTTTAAAGAAAAAACCATAAAAAATGAAAAAAGTTCTTTCGGTAACATTTCTGTTATTCTTTTCTTTTGTATTATTTTCGCAAAAAGTAACCGTCAGCGGTTATGTGGAAAATGCCGAAACCGGCGAACGCATTATCGGTGCGAATATTTTTAACCAAGAACTCGGATTCGGAACGGCATCCAATGTTTACGGATTTTACAGTTTAACATTTAAACAAAAAAACATTCGGCTTACGGTTGCATTTATCGGCTATCAATCGCAATCGATTGACTTATCTTTATCAAAAGACACAACAATAAATTTTAAACTTATTCCGAATACGGAATTGGAAGAAGTCGTTGTAACGGGAAAGCAAAACAATGTCAGAACATCTCAAATGAGCTCGATTGATATACCGCTGCATGCCGTTCAAAAACTTCCCGTTTTATTCGGCGAAACCGATGTTCTAAAAACCATACAATTAATGCCCGGCGTGCAATCGGGTTCCGAAGGAACAAGCGGCGTTTACGTACGGGGCGGCGGACCCGATCAAAATCTTATTTTACTCGACGGTGTTCCCGTTTACAACGTAAATCATTTATTCGGATTTTTTTCCGTTTTTAACGGGTATGCAATAAACGATATCACACTGATAAAAGGCGGTTTTCCGGCACGTTACGGCGGTCGGCTTTCTTCGGTAATCGATATCAGAATGAAAGAGGGAAATATGAAAAAATTTTCCGGGGAAGCATCTTCGAGTTTTATCGCTTCAAAAATTTCGTTCGAAGGACCTATCGTTAAAGATAAAACTTCATTTATCATTTCTGCGAGAAGAACATATCTTGATGCGATAGCCGCACCTTTTATGAAACTGTTTTCTTCTTTTGCTCTTGATATTCAAAAAATGTCTGCCGGATATTTTTTTTACGATGTAAATGCAAAAATTAACCACAAATTTTCCGATAAAGACCGACTGTTTTTGAGTATTTATACAGGAAAAGACAAAGCATACGTAAAATCAACGGAAAGTTGGAATAACGACGGCGATTTAAACAGCTATAAAACCAATTTTGATTTACACTGGGGAAATTTAACTTCGGCAGCACGGTGGAACCATGTTTACACGCCAAAATTATTCGGAAATACGACAATGACATACAGTCGCTATAACTTTATAACCGCAATTACCGAAGAAGACACTTATACCTCATGGAGAAATCCGAGCGATAATACGGTTTATCACGATAAGTTCGGAATAAGTTATTTGTCGGGTATCGAAGACTATGCCTTAAAAGCAGATTTTGATTTTTTACCTTCACCTTCACATAAAATAAAATTCGGAGCAAACGGCATTTATCATATTTTTAAACCGGGTGTTTCGGCATTGGAAGTAACGGATGACGAAAACAAACAAAATATTGACACAACATACGGAAGTAATAATATTTATGCCCGAGAATATGCCGTTTATGCCGAAGATGATATAAAAATCGGAAAATTCGTTAAATTTAATATCGGCGGAAGAGCTTCGGCACTTTCCGTTCAAGACACTTTTTATTATTCTTTGGAGCCGCGTATTTCGGCACGTTTTCTTATAACCGACAAATGGTCGATAAAAGCGGCATATTCTCAAATGACACAATACCTGCATTTTTTGACAAACAGCACAATCGGTTTGCCAACCGACCTTTGGCTGCCGGCAACCAAACGGGTTCCTCCGCAACATTCCGTTCAATATGCCGCAGGAACAGCAATTAATTTACCCTATAAATTAAATCTTACGTTTGAAGCATACTACAAAGATATGACTAACCTGATAGAATATAAAGAAGGTGCAAGTTTTTTTGAAGACCCCGAAGAAGGAAACCTTGCCGGATTGGGCTGGGAAGATAAGATTGAAATCGGAAAAGGAAATTCTTACGGTGCCGAAATTATGATAAGCAAAAATGTCGGAAATTTAACCGGCTGGCTGGCATATACTTGGTCGAAAACAAATCGACAATTTGAAAATATATCGTTCGGACAGGTTTTTCCGTACCGATACGACAGGCGACATGATGCAAGTATTGCACTTACTTATAAGTTTAACGATAAAATTGACATCGGTGCAACATGGGTGTACGGAACAGGAATTTCCGTTACGCTTGCACAACAAAGATATATGCCCTTAAATGCAATAGAAGATTTGATAGAAACAAGGCAAGACCCGAATTATGATAACTACGGTTATTACGGTTCAAATTCCGTTGAATATTACGGAAAAAGAAACAATTATCGCCTTCCCGATTATCATCGGTTGGATATAAGCGTTAATTTTAACAAAAAAGTAAAATTCGGAACAAGAACTTGGAACATAAGCGTTTACAATGCTTACAACAGAAAAAATGCGTTTTATGTTGATTTTACGGGCAGTATGTTTACCGACCTTTCTTCCGGAAAACGACAACTTATGAAATACAGTTTGTTTCCGATTATTCCTTCCGTAAGTTACACCTATAAATTTCAATAAGCAAAAAAACCCGAAAAAATGAAAAACTTAAAAAATATTCTGTTAGCTCAACTTTTATTTTCGGCATTGTTTTTTTCCTGCCGAGAACCTATTGACATAAATGTTCCGGACACGGAAAAAAAAATTGTTTTAAACGGATTGATTAATCCCGACAGTGTTATTTCCGTTAATTTATCGAAAAGTATCAGCATTTTGGACAAAGATGATAAAATTGTATTTTTAGAAAATGCAGACGTAAAAATATACGAAAATGATGTTTTTAAAGAAACCCTGCAATACGATACCAACGGATATTACAGAGGAAGTATATACCCTCAAATCGGCAAAATTTATAAAGTTACGGCGAAATATCAAAATTTGGATGCCGTTGATGCCGAAACAAATATTCTTAATCCGCCTATAATTTCCGATATAAATTCCGACCCGCAATTTCAACAAGAAACACAAACATGGTATAACAGCGATACCGGCGAACCGTTTGACACAACATTATATACGCTTGACAGGTTAGATGTAAGCATTACAATAGACGATCCGCCCGCCGACGAAAATTACTATTTTTTAACTTTTACGGCAAATTTAGCACAGTATCAATTTTATCCGCCGGATTATGAACCGGTTTTTGTCGGGTACAAAATGACGAGTATTGATTACGATATTTTAAATATGAATTGGGAAAATCATTATTATTCAAGAAATATGAACGGATATGTTTTTTCGGACAATCTGTTTAACGGAACGAATTATACTTTGAATGCATCGGTTCGGACAGGAAATTATGCAGGCAACGGATACACCGAAGCCGATAACACATTAGATAAAATATATGTTAATCTGCATTCCGTTACCAAAGATTTTTACGATTACGTTATTTCCTTTTCAAAATATCAGGATATTGACGGAAATCCGCTGGCTGAACCGGTAAACATTAAATCCAATATTACCGGCGGTTTCGGATTTTTCAGCGGCTATTCGACAAAAAAAGATTCAATTATGATAGTATTTCCGAATAATTGACAAACTTATAAAGAAACGAAGAATGCCGATTTTATTAAACTGTCGGCATTTTTATTTTTATACAAACGATTATTTGTATTTTTACCGAAAATATAAT
>CAZCPV010000011.1:0-21884 GCA_964500765.1 uncultured Draconibacterium sp. | reverse complement strand
TTTTTCTTTTCCGACAGCTCGGCATACAACATCGGCGTAGGAATGGAAGCCGACCCGCAGTCTTTCGGCAGAGCATGGTTTCCCTGCATTGATGATTTTGAGGAAAAAGCAAGTTTTGATTTTAATATTACGGTTCCCGAAAAATATACCGCCGTTTGTTCGGGTGTTTTGCTTTCCGAAAAGAAAAATTCGGACAATACGCACACCTTTTCATGGAAATTAAGGCAAGAAGTACCGACTTATTTGGTCTCGGTTGCCGTTGCCGACTATAAAGAAATAAAATCCGTTTATAAAAGCATTACCGGCAGAGAAATTCCCGTAAGTTTGTATATGTACCCCGAAGATGTTGCCGGTGCAGAATTTTCTTTTCAAAATTTAAACAAAGCGTTGCGAACTTTTGAAACAGATTTTGGTGAATACGTTTGGGACAGAGTGGGTTATGTTGAAGTACCTTTTGAAAGCGGAGCAATGGAGCACGTTTGTAACATTGCCTTCCCGGAATATGCCGTTGACAGTACGCTTTCGCGAGAAACTTTGGCAGCACACGAACTTTCGCACCATTGGTTCGGGAATTTGGTTACTTGCAAAACACCCGCCGATATGTGGTTGAATGAGGGCTGGGCAACTTATTGCGAGGCACTTTTTAAAGAACAGGTTTACGGAAAAACCGCATTTAAAGATTATGTTCGGGAAAATCATGTAAAAGTGCTTACCCAAGCCCATGTTTTTGATAACGGATATCGAGCCGTTTACGGTGTCCCGCACGACTATACATACGGAACGACGGTTTATGACAAAGGAGCTGATGTTGCTCATACATTGCGGGGTTTTATAGGTGACAGTTTATTTTTCAGTGCATTGAAAGCATATTTAAAACACTTTTCGTATAAAACAGCTTCTACCGACGAATTTAAAAACTTCATTTCCGGATATACCGAAATCCCGCTTGACGATTTTTTTGATACTTGGGTTTTCACCGAAGGATTTCCGCATTTTTCGATTTCCGATTTTTCGGTTTCGAAAACAGGGAAAAAATATCTTGCGGACTTTACGATTAACCAAAGATTAAAAGCTCGTAATTTTTACGGAAATGACAACAAAATTGAACTGTATTTTGTTGATGAAGATGCCGACATTATCAAAAAAACCGTAAATATGTCCGGGATGTCGCAAAATTACGGTTTGATTTTTGACACAAAACCGCTTGCGATTTTTGTTGACCCCGAAGAAAAAATTGCCGATGCAACGCTTGATAATTATAAAGTTTTTACCGATACGGCAAATTACGATTTCAGATATACCGATTTTTCGATTTTAATTACGAAACTGAAAGGAAAAGCCGTTGTGCAAAGTGTTATGAATTACATCAAACCCGTAAATTTCGAAAATGAAAATTATGAAATTTCACAAGAGAAATATTGGGACATAAAGGGTGTCGTAAAAGGAAAAATGAAAGCGGAAGGGACATTTTACGTAAATTCCGACGAGCAAAATCTCGGTGTTGATTTCGAAGATATTATTTTGCTGTATCGTCCCGATGAAAACGCTGCATTTGAGCCGATAAAAGCGGAACAATATCAATATGACACCGTTCAGGGTATTTTCATTATAAGAGATTTAAAATTCGGGCAATATGCAGCCGGTGTTGAGAAATAAATATTTTTATTATGAAAAAAAATCGCATTATTTTACTCCTTACTCTCTCTTTCCTTTTTTCGTTTTGTTCGGAAAAACAAAATAACGATTCCGAAAAAACAGTTTCAAAAAAACCGGATATTCGAAAAAATAAAACAGCGTTAAACATTGATACGGTCAAAAAGCAAAAACAAGTTGAGAAAAATTTAACTGTTGCAGATTATTTTAATCTTCTTAAAAAAGCCGACTTGATTGATGTTCCGTGCAAATTACAGAAAGAAAGCAACGAATGGGTATGCAAAAGTAAAAAAGACGAAGCCGGTTTTGTAAACGAATGCGAAACAACGGTTGATATAAAAAACGGCTACATTAAAGTTGAAGACAGCGGAACGGGTGCCGGTTTTTTAATTACCGAAACAGCCCTTTTCAAAACTGCCGAGAAAAAGGACATTATTGCCGTTAATACGTATTTTGCCGACGGTATTTTGCAAATGAGTTCGCATAAACCGAAATTTTATCGCTTTTCCGGTGAGCATTTTTCCGAAATTACGGATATTTTTCCGGAAATTAATGCAAATGTATTTTTTTATAAACCTTACGATTTAAAAAAAGAACTTATCGGAGCATATTTTGAACTTCCGAGATACGGCACGGAAATAAAATATTGTTTAGATACAAATTTTGCGGCAAAACGAGAACCCGAATTTCAAAAGAATATAAAAATTTCAGAATTAAGTTTCAGCTTTGATAAAAACGGGGGCAAGTTTTTTTTGAAATAAAACCTGCCCGCAATTTTTACTCTTTTATTACTTTTTTTGTAAATATTCCGTTTTTCGTTGTTATTTTCAGAAAATAAACTCCCGCAGATAAATGTCCGGTGTTAAGAACATCTACTCTGTCTTGACGTATTAAAATCTTCCCGGAAACATTCGACAACTCTATATTAAGTATTTCGGAATTTGAGATAATTTGTATTCTATCTTTTGCCGGATTCGGGTAAATGATAATATCGTTATTTGAAATATTTTCTATATCCGACAGTTGTGAAAACCTCAGTTCAAATCTGTTTTTTTCGACTCCGCCCGGAAAACTGAAAGAATAGGTATTGTTTTCGGATAAATTTTGAGCAAGATTTAATTGCTTATCATACAAATAAATCGGCAAATTAATTCCTGATACATTATTCAGTTTTATTTGATAATTTCCGCTTGTTTGTGCCGAAAATCCCAGAGGTATAATTGAATTTTCAAAAATTTCGGGAACGGTATTTATTGCATATTCTGTATTACCTGCGATTGAATAGAGGAACGGGACGGCAGTATTTTCAGAAAACATTTTATATGCATCATATTCCGAATCAAATTCGGGGGAAGCATCCGGTAAAACAACAATTTTTGTTTCGTCCGAGAAATTATTTCCCGAGGCAATTAAACTTACTTCCGTGTTTGTTTTTGTTTTATAAAAACTTGTCGTATTATGAACTCTTGCTGCATCGGTAATCTGCAACTGTCCGTTATTTGCCGTAGCATGAACAAAAAAGCCCTGCATTGCCGGAATAAACCGGGTTCCGCCGTTTGCTCCGCCGGTTGTCGTATTGTAATATTTATAGTTTCCTGTAATATCGTCATAAAAATAAACCGTATTATCAAGATTTGTAAGTGTAATGTTTCCTGCATCAATGTTTGTTTGCGAAAAATCAACGGCTGACGGATACGGATTTCCCAGCAGGTGCCAACCTTCGTATTCGTCCTGCATTGCCGTATTTGTCCAACTCAAAAGCGGACTTGTGTAAGTTCCCGAATGCAAATTTCCGGTGAAATTAAGCGTTGTTTCGTTAAAATAATAAGCATAGCCCTGCATACTTGTAAGCACCGGGTTTGTATAATTTATCCAACCCGATGTTCCGGAAAAAACGCCTCCGCTCCAACTGTCGGATGTTGTTTCGTCATAAAAATAAAAATTATTGGTATTGAATAAACTTAACGGAGCATCAATAACCGGAGCAGTTAAATAGTGCCACCGGGTTCCGGACAAAAACCTTTCTGCCGTTGCCGGAACATTTGTTGTCGAATTTATAAAAGATCCGGTTCCTGATGCATCTGATTTTATTAAAAGACCGGATGTGCCTGAGTTATTGGTCATTATGCCGTTTACCGTAAGTGAGAAATTAGGGTTAATCCGTAAATTTGCTCCGGATTGTATTGTCAAATTATTGGTTTCCGCCGCACTTGTAATATTCGGAAAATTACTACTTTCGGAGCTTACATCCGGAATTATGACATTATCGCTTATTGTGGGGACTTGTTGTTTTTGCCAATTTGATGCTGTTGCCCAGTCGGTATCGGTTGTTCCTTGCCAAAGAATATAATCACAATCGTACTCATCTGCTCCGATATCGGGACTTACAGTGTCTCTTGTATCTTCATCAAAATCAAAAGAATACCCGTTAATCGGAATTCCGCCGTCACTTATTTTTGTTAAACTGTTCGGATTTATATGAAGGTCATACGGGGCAGAAGTGCTTTTAAAAGGCGGGGTTTCTTCAATTGAATTTGCATCGCCGGGTGATGCCGCAGCATAAGAAGTTAAATCAAGGTATTCAACAGAATTACCGGCATCATAAGCCAGTGCATATTTTGATGTTGCAACACCGTTGTAGTAACAATTGTTATTTGAATTAACCGAAAGATTTGCCAAATCTGAACTTCCTTTAAAATACAAAACAGTTGCTCTTGTTCCGGTTGTTGCATCCGTATTATTTTCAAAAATATTATTTCTTAAATCTGCCGTTGAATTATCTAAGTAAAAAGCAGAGCTTTCATTTCCTGCATTTGAAGAGTAATATGCAATATAAACCGAGTTATAGAAAACAGACTGTGTTCCTGTCGTATATCTGAAACTTATACCTCTTGTCGAAGGGTAACCGTTTGTTACCGAATTTCCCGCAGGTGTTTTAATATCATAAACAAAATTATTGTAAACAGTTGATGTTCCGCCGTAGCCCTCAATTCCCGTTGCCATTTTTATGCCTTCAACAGTTGAAACTTCATTGTTGTAAATATTCATATTAGAATTGTATTCTCTGATGCCTACAACTTGAATGCCTTCTCCGTAGAGTCCGGAAACTTTATTTGTATATATGCTTCCGGTATTATTTCCGGCACAGTAAATACCAAGCGTTCTGTTTCCGGATATTCCGTTTTTAACACTATTATTATGTATTAAAAGATTTTTTTGACTCCAAGTCTGTATGCCTGTTGCTCTGTTTGCTGTTGCTCCCGCTAATCCGAAGCCGTCAACGGTAATATTCTTTATTTCACAAGCATCATCATACAGAGCATCTTGCCCGGCAACATCATAACCGTGCAGGCAAATTCCGTAATAAGTATTTTTAATAAGAATGTTATCATAAAGATTGAAAGAGTTTGCACCGTCTGCCGTTGTCGGGTCAACGGTTCCTGTTCGGATATATTGAAAAACTCCTTTGGAAATCTCATTTGTATTGTTAAGTGTTACGGAACAATTTTTAATTGTGTTATGTTGAGCCCCGTCTGTCGCAGAATTATTATAAATACAATATCCGTATTCTAAAGAGGAACCGGTCGCAATTTGTATATCTATTCCGTCAAAGGTAAAATAATCTCCTCCTGCAATTTTGATTGCCGCATCATCGGAAGACGCAGTTCCGGTTGCTTTTATTATCGGATTTGCACCTGTCCCCGATTTTTGAAAAATAACAGGTTTTGTTGCTGTTCCCGTTGCAGTTATCACAGGCGGGTCTTCAGTGAAAACTTCATCGGCGGGAACAAGAAAGCTCACTCCTCCCGTTCCAATGCCGCACGTATTAATGGCATTAATTGCTTCGGTAAAGTTTGCATAATCCCCGCCGTTTGCACTTATTGTTTTTGTTCCTGCCGGAGGAGCGTAAATTTTAACATTGTCTATCGCCCAATAGTTCGACCAATTACTGTTATCCGTATATCTGAATCTGACATAAACAGTTATTTGATTTGCGGCATAGGCGGAAATATCAAAATATTCAACAATCGGACCGACAGTGGTCGTATTATATGTTACTATGTTATTCCAAATACTTCCGTCGTTACTTACCTGAACTGTTCCGTCGGCAACATTTGTCGAACTTTTAAAACGATGAGAAAACCTCAACATAACAACATCTTTTCCCGTACAATTAATTGCGGGAGTAGTAATACTTGCATCAGATTTATTTCCGTTATCTCCGAAAAAATCATCATCAAAAATTGCAAAATCGCTGTCAAATCCTGCTCCGTTTAAAACGCCGCTTGCATATCTTCCGCCGGGGTCGTCAAATCTCCACTTGTAAGAAGCATTTCCTCCCGAATTAACAATATTTGACCAACCGAAAGGCAAAACCTGCCCGGTAAAATTTTCATTTAAAAAAACACAACAAGAAGAGCACAGAGGGTCGGTCAAAGTTACTTCCTCTTGTTTTGAACATCCGTATGCATCAGTAACCGTTACGGTATATACGCCGGCTGAAAGATTTTGTGCAACATTCGTTGAGGAAACATTCGGAGACCAAGCATAATTATAAGGTTCGACACCGCCGTTTGTGTTTATTGTAATTGAACCGTCACTTGCTCCGGATGTCGTCGGATTTATAAAATCTGCAGAAATTGTCAATAATTCTTCCGCCTCGTTTATTATTACACTTGCATTATACGTTGCTGAATTTGCATCCGTAACGGTAACGGAATATGTTCCGGGGGGCAGACCGGAAACAGAAGAATCTGTTTGCCCGCCGGGAGACCAAAAATATGAATGGGGGTCGGGTCCGGGACTTGCTGTTACGGTTGCTGTTCCGTCATTTGCTCCGGTACACGTAACATTAGTCGAAAAAACTTCCAAAGAACCGACTGTTTTTGTAAATCGAACGGCATCAAAAAGAACCTTTTTTCCGTTATCACCGGAAGCAACGGCATCACCGAGACGAACATATCCGTTTTGTCCCTGCATAAATTGATAGGTACCCAAATCAACCCATGTTCCTTGATTTGCAAGTTGGTTGACAGTGACTGACGTATTTCCTCCGGCATAAAAAATTTTATAGTATGCCGAAGATGTTACTGCTGCTGTTGAGTATATATCCGTAAAATTTGCCGGAATATATACTTCAACTTTATAAGATGCAAAATCAGGCAAATCGGGTGTCCATGTAACCCAACAAATATCGGAAGATGCTCCGCCTTCTCCGCCCGTCCACCAAATATGTCCGTTTGACCCGGCTGCATCTTTTACATGTCTGTAATATCTTTGTTTTGCTCCGTCTTCAGAATTATTCATATAAAAACCGTGATTATATGACGTATTATCAATTCTCATATTATCATAAACCGGTTCTGAACTTCTCGCTGTAAGAGTCCATGCAACTGTTCCGTGCGAACCGTCAGCATCAAGATTTTGATAACCGTTATTGTAACCTGGCCAGTCGTAATAGGCATCTTTTCCGTCGTAAGAAGGATAACCGGGTGTGTTTTTATTTCCCCAAGGGTCATTAAAAATTAAAGTGTGTTGACCTATGACATATCCGACAACTAACGTAAGATGCCCCGATGCCGTTATCCACGAACATATCGGTTGCGGATATTCGTTATTTATTTCGGCAACGGCTTTTTCGTAAGTTGCACTTCCAAGCCATACATAACTTCCGGAAGCCATATCATGTAAATTTTGATAATTTCTCATTCCGTCATTACCCGGAGAAGAATAAGGAGAAATCCACATATAAGCATATCCGCCGTAAGCATTTTTTGAAGAAGAATAGGCATCAAAAGAAAATTCATTGTATTTATAACGATCAAGAATATAACTTGAATAATAAGAATAATGCGGAGAACCGGTTATCGAAGGATAATTTTCTGCAGAGACTTTCCATTTCGGCAAACGATTGTAATATGCCAGTGCCATATTCGAAGTTGTCGGAGCACAAGCCGAACTTCCGTTTCTCCCGGTAGGAGCATCGTATTTTTGATGAATATAGGGAACATTTTTTGCTAAATGGGCAATAGATTCAGTCTGCTTAAATTTTGATGTATCGTAAAATTCGGGCTTAATATTTTTCGGATTGTTTAATAAGACGACTTTCGAAATGATTTTTGTTTTTGAAAGATTTAATTCGGCTCTTACAATCTGTCTTTTATCATAGGTTTGATAAATAATTCCGCCTTGCAAATCGAAAGACGGGGTCATTTCGTAAATATCCGGCGTATTTGTTATTTGTCTTTTGTTTTTTCCTTTGTAATCAGAAATGTAAATATCGGAGCTGTTTAAAATAAAGTTTTTTGTATCTGTATCGCTTATTTGATAAACAATATTTTCTGATTTTGAATCCCAATTTCCGGCACCGCCTTTACCGATTTTATACAATTTTTGAGTTGAAAAATCATATACAAGCAGTTCGTAATTTCTGTTTTGAAATAATAGTTTTTTGCCGTCGGGCGACCATTTCGGATAAACAACCCCTTTTTTATCATTAGGAAGTTTTGTTTCTGTTCCGGTTTCAATATTTTTTACAATAAAATATTCTTGGTTAACATCATAAACAATATTTATTCCGTCCGGAGAAACGGGTGTCAGGTTTGAGTTTCCGACATTTATATTTAAAATTTTTGAAAGGTTTAAATCGGCATTAAAAGTCAATTGGTTTGCTTTTTCGGAATATTCGGAAATTAAAGAAGTTTTTCTTTTTTCTAAATCGTAATAAGCTGATGCCTGCTTTCCTTCATTGCTTACAGATTTGAAAGAGATGTATTTCCCGTTTTCGGAAACAGAAAAATATCTTCCGCAGCCCGGAGATGCTGTTAATGTCTCAACCTGACCTTCGTTCAGAAGATAAATTTTTGAGGCATAGTTATCCGTGAAAACAATTCCGTAAGGCGTTTCAACAGGTGTTATAAAATAACCGATATTTTCGGCTTCATACGTTTCAGTTTGCGTTTTTTGAGCGTTTGCGGTAAACGTTAGGACAATTAAAAAAACAAGACCGGCAAGATATTTCATATCCAAAAGATTTTTAATGTGTAACTTACAAAGATACACTTTTTTAAAAAAGAAATAACATCATTTTACATTCTCTTGTGAAGAAAGTAATCTCTTAACCGTTTTTTTCAATAATTCTTTTTAATAAGTTCAGCGTATAATCAATCGTACGCTTATGTGTTCTGAAACTTAAAACGGCAAGCCGCAACCAAACTTTTCCGTTTAAACGAGTTGAAGAAAGAAAAACTTTTCCGTCTTTTTTAACTTCTTCAATAATATTCATATTAAATTCATCTGCATCTTCGGTTTCAGGGACATATCGATATATCATAACCGATAAATCCGGAAACGGGCCGACTTCAAAGCCGATTTTTTGAATTTCTTCATAAAAATAATGCGTTAACAATATTTTCTCCTCCAATGCGGCTTTAAAAGGTTTCAATCCGAATAATTTCAGCGGAAGCCACATTCTTAACCCTCTGAAATGTTTTGTAAGTTCCGGAGATAAATCGGCGGGAGACGGTTCCGATATTGTTTCTGTTTTATCCTGCATATAACTTGCCTGATATCTGTGTGATTGGTTCAATGCGTTTACATCTTTAATTAATACGGCTCCGATACCGTAAGAAAGGAACAACCCTTTATGCGGATCGATGGTAACCGAATCGGATTTTTCAATTCCTGTGAATTTTTCTTTTTCGGAATCGACTAAAATAAAAAAGCCGCCGTATGCCGCATCGGTATGCATCCAAAGGTTATTTGTGCGGGCAATTTCGGCAATTTCATTAAGCGGGTCTATTGCTCCCGTATCGGTTGTTCCGGCGGACGCAATGACTAAAAACGGATTTAAGCCGGATTTTATATCCTTTTTAACCGTTTCTTGAAATATTTCCGAATCCATTCGAAATTTGTCTGTAACCGGAATATATCTGACAATTGCTTCTCCCAACCCGGCTATTCTGATTGCTTTATCTGCCGAATGGTGAACTTGTTTCGTCATGTAAATTACGGACTTTGTAATGTTTTTACTTGTAATTTTTTTAGCATCTCTTGCCGTTGTAACAGCGATAAGGTTGGCAATTGAGCCGCCGGAAGTTAAATTTCCGAGTGCAGATTCCGGAAAACCGATAATTTCACACATTTGACGGATTAAAAAATTTTCAAGTTTTACGACTCCGGGACCGGCATAATAAATTCCCGCATATTTATTAAAAACAGCTGCAAGATAATCACCGAGCGATGTGGCAAAAACTCCTCCGCCGGGGATATAGCCGAGATGACCTCCGGAAGCGGGATTAAGTCCGGGAAAGTCAATGTCTTTTTTTATTTGCGTTAAAACATCCTTTATTTCTGTCGGATTTTCCGAAATTTTAAATGACACTGCGTTTATTTCATTTTCCGAATATTCATTAAAAGCATTGATTTCATTGATGTTATTTAAAAAATCATTTGCATAATCTACTGTTTCGGAAATCCAAATTTTCCGAACGGCCTCTTCCGGTTCAAGAAGCAATGCAATTTTTTCAAGTTTTCGTATTTTTTCTGTCATCTTTATTTTAATAAAAAAACAAATTTATTTGAAAAATTTTCATAATGAAAAACAAACACGAATGTACGTATAAACGATACAAAAATAATGACTAAAATTGCAGTTTGGTTCTTACCAAGTCAATTTGTTCCTGCGAACCGACAACGGTAACAATATCATGTTTTCTTAAACGGGTATAACCGCCCGTAAGCATTGTTTCCCCATTTCGGGAAACAGACATAATCAACACACCGACAGGCAAATGTAAATCTCTGAGAGCAACACCGTGAACATCATCTGCCAATACCTCAATTTCTTCGGTTTCGTGATTTTTTTGCATTCCGAGCAAAATAGATGTTGCATGCGGAGACCTTACAAAATGTTCCAATAGGGCAATTAATGCCCCTGTGGGAGCGACAACAATGGCTCCGAGTTTTTTAAATCGCTGAGTTTCCGTCGGTGTTTCAACAACAACAATAACATTCGGAGTACCGAAATTTTCATATATTATTTCGCATATTTCGTACGCAACATCCGGTTTTCTCATAATAACCGCAGAATCTGCCGACTTAAAATTATACTTTTCCAGCGTTTCGCGTGTAATTTTTTCAACAATATTAATTTTTACGTCCTTACAAAAAGTGTCGTTAATATTTTTCCTGTCGGTGATTATTTGTACGGAATATCCTTCGTTGTATAATGTCTTTGCCAAAAGAACCGCCTTCCCTCCCAAACCGAGAATAAATACATCTTTATGAAAATCAAATTTGTAATCTTTTGATTTTGTATGTGCTTCTTTTACATTAACGATTGCCCACTTTAACAAGGGCGGTCCGACAAACTGATTAATAATAATAACCGCAATTAAAATTGCCTCAAACTCAACGCCTAAACCTAAAAATTCTGCAGAAATAATTGTTATTAATCCGAGACTTACACCCGCTTGTGTTACATAGGGCATCCAACTCATTAATATCTCTTTACGGGATTCTTTTAAAGTAACACTTCCTATTACTGAAGCCGTTATAAGGGCTGTTATTCTTACCGCAAAAAGAAAAACGGCAACCGGCCAAAATTTTATTAACACATCAATTGATAAGGTTGCCCCGATTAAGGTAAAAAATGCAGCATAAATATAATGTCCGAAACGATGTGTTAATTTTTCAAGATGTACCCTGTATTCGGAATAGTTTGTGATATAAAAACTTGCAATAATTCCGATTAAAAGGGGTTCAAGATGAAGCGGGGACGAAAAAAATTGTTTTGAATAACTTGAAACAAAAGACGAAAAAAGAAACATACTCCATCCGAGCAACAAAACAACGGCAATGTCCAAATATTCGTTCTTGTTTATTTTGAAATTTATTTCAATCAGTTTTCCGTATGCAACACCTGCCAAAATACTCAAAAACAAACCGGCTGCCACAATAAAAATTTCGGCAGTTCTGAAGTCATTTCCGCTGATTAATACATCGGCAACGGCAAATGTTACAGCAAACAACAGAATTACAAAAATATCTTTTATAATCGTTACACCCAAAGCAATTTTAGTAAACGACCCTTTTGCTCTTAATTCATTTATAACCGCTATTGCCGAAGCCGGAGAACTTGCTGTAAAAATTGTTGAAATCAATAATGCCGCGGCAATTTTTACGCTTTGACCGGCGTTTTTCATAAAAGGAACAAAATCAGCGAACAGGTAAACAACGGCAAAGGAAACAATAAAAACAATAAAAAGTTGGGCACTTGCCATAATACGAATATCCTTGACTTTATCCCGCATTTCTTTTAAAAAGATTTCCGCACCGGAAGCTATTGCAATAAATGCCAAAGAAATATCATTGATAAATTCCAGATGCGTTAAATCTCCGGGTAACATTTTCAACAAATACGGACCTGCCAGAACACCTATAATAATAAAGCCCGTTATCAAAGGCAAATGTATTTTTTGAAAAATCTTTGCCAAATGATTTGATGCCGTAACAATTATTCCGAAAGCAACAAAAACAGCAATAATTCCTATTATTTCATTTGAAAAAATCAAATCGTTTAATTTTTTATAAAAATATATATTTTTCGTTAATTCGGGATATTTTTTAAGAATAAAGGATTTTTAGATACTTTTGAACGATAAAAGAAAAACATGGGAGAAATTTGTGTTCATCGCGGAGAAGATTGCGGAAAACATCCGATTATGTGGCAAGATATGCCGTTTTGTTGCAACGGATGCAAAACCGTATATCAACTTTTGAATAAAAATAAGCTGTATTCTTATTATGAAATTGAAGATAATCCCGGAATAAAAGTTGAAGTTAATGATTATGACGATAAATATGCTTTTCTTGACAAAGACGAAGTAAAAGAAAAGCTCTATGAGTTTAAAGAAGGAAATATGGTAAAGGTTACCTTTTTTATTCCTTCAATACATTGTGCGTCATGTGTTTGGCTTTTGGAAAACTTAAACACACTGAACAAAGGAATTTCAAGTTCGTTGGTAAATTTTGTAAAAAAAGAAGTTTCGGTAACTTTTAACGAAAAAGAAATAACATTAAGGCAGCTTGTCGAATTATTGGCATCAATTCATTATATTCCGCACATTTCTCTTGAAAAAAAGAATGAACACGATGAACGAAAAGAAGAAGGAAAAAAACTTCTGAAAAAAATCGGTGTTGCCGGTTTTGCTTTCGGAAATACCATGCTTTTGAGTTTCCCGGAATATTTCGGTGTTAAAGATTTCAGCTATAAGTTTTTATTCGGAATTCTGAATTTGCTTTTTGCCATTCCCGTTATTTCATACAGCGGCAGCGATTATATAAAATCGGCATTTAAAAATCTTTTTAAAAAAATCATTAATATCGATTTGCCGGTAGCAATAGGGATGCTTGCAATTTTTATCGAAAGTGCATACGAAATTTTAAGTCATTCCGGCTCCGGATATATGGACTCCCTTACGGGCTTTGTATTTTTTCTCCTTATCGGGAAATGGTATCAGAACAAAACCTATCGTGCCCTGTCTTTTGAAAGAGATTATAAGTCGTATTTCCCGATTGCGGTTACCGTTTTGGAAAACGGAAAAGAAGAAAGTGTTTTGCTGGAACAAATAAGTCCGGGACAAACAATTTTAATCAGAAATCTTGAACTTATCCCCGCTGATTCGAAATTATTGAAAGGCGAAGCATATATTGATTACAGTTTTGTAACAGGGGAATCGCAACCCGTTAAAAAGAATATCGGCGATGTTATTTATGCCGGCGGCAGACAAATCGGCGAAGCATTAGAGATGGAAGTAACAACCGAAGTTTTGCAAAGTAAACTGACAAAACTTTGGAACCAAGACAACAAAGACGAAATAAAAGAAAAAGATTTAAGTTCAGTTGTAGATAACATCAGTAAATATTTTACAATCACAGTGTTATCAATTGCATTTATAACGGCAATTTTTTGGATTTTCGTAAATCCGAAGGAAGCCCTGTTGGCTTTTACTTCTGTTTTAATTGTTGCTTGTCCGTGTGCATTGGCACTTTCCGTGCCCTTTACTTTCGGAACAACTATGGGAATTTTCGGAAAAAACGGGTTTTATCTGAAAAAAACAAACGTTGTTGAAAAACTTTCGCATATCAATACCATTGTTTTTGACAAAACCGGAACCATTACAAAATCGGACGGATTGAAAGTAAATTATTTCGGAGAAAAATTATCGGAAGAAGAATTCTCTTTAATAAAATCCGTAACACGCCAATCGACACACCCGATGAGTTCGGCAGTTTATGAATATTTAAAAAAATATCCTTCCGAAAAAATCGATAATTTTCGCGAGCTTCCGGCAAGGGGTGTTATCGGGATTTATAAAAACAAAAAAATAAAAGTCGGCTCTTATGAGTTTATATACGGAGAAGAAAACAACAAACCGTCCCGAACAAGTGTATATGTTTCGATAAATGAAATTCCGAAAGGATATTTTACGGTAGAGAACAAATATCGCGAAGGGCTGGAAGAAATTATCGAAAGTTTAAGAAAAAACTATGATTTACACCTTGTTTCCGGCGATACGGATGCCGAAAAAGAAAATCTTCTGAAACTTTTTAAAGATGAAAAAAGATTAAATTTCAACATGTCGCCGGTCGGAAAACTGGAATATGTTAAAAATTTAAAATCAGAAGGGAAAAACGTGATGATGATCGGCGACGGGTTAAATGATGCCGGTGCACTTAACGAAGCAAACACCGGCATTTCGGTTGCCGATGATATTTACCATTTTTCGCCTGCCTGCGATGCCATTTTGGAAGCCGGAAAATTCAAATCGTTATACAAATATATTCGATTTACCAAAACTGCGATAAAAGTTGTAAAAACAAGTTTGGCAATTTCGTTTTTGTATAATGTTGTCGGACTTTATTTTGCCGTTACCGGACAACTGTCGCCGATTATTGCGGCAATTCTGATGCCGGCAAGTTCAATTTCGGTGGTTGCATTTGTAAGTTTTGCCGTTATTTTATTGTCAAAAATAAAACGTTATAAGTTTTAAATGAAAAAGAAAACCGAACTGTTTAAAATTTTGAAAAAAGGTATTTTTTTCGTTTTACCTTTATATCTGCTGTGGGTTTTGTATATTGAAGCAATGCCGATATATTACAACCGCCCGACAAATACGCGTTGGTATTTTTTAAAAGAAAGTTTAGACGGCAAATACAAAATTCCCGAAGCCAATAAAATTTTTCTCGGCGAATCTCGGCTTAATGCCGGAATAGACTTCACAAAAATTGATTCGGCATACAGCTTTGCTTCCGGTGGTTCGACACCTATTGAGATGTATTATATTTTGAAAAAATATCTCCGAAATTACCCGAAACCCGACACGGTTTTTTTGTCAATTTCGCCGCGATTTTTTTCCGAAATTTTTGCTTTTTGGCACTTTGCCGTCAGAAATAATTTGATTTCAAATGCCGATATAAACGAAATTTTTAGCGAGAAAGAAAAACAAGATACGGTTCTCGGTTCTTTTGCAGAAGCTGATTATTACCTTTACAAAGCCGACTATCTCGGTTATTATCAGGACGATGTATTGTATAATTATGCTTTTGCCGGATATAAAAAAAACAAAAATTTGATTGCCGAAATGCAAAAAATGCGCGGAGGCAGACCGCATCCCGGGCTGAAAGATTCTTGTTCGGCATTAAATTACGAAACAAACTATTTCGACTTTAAACCGGCACCGCTTTTGGTAAATTATTTCAGCAAAATTCTTTCTCTTTGTAAAGAAAAAAACATCAAACTAATCTTTTTTTCAATGCCGATGAACAAAAGTTCTTTTAAGGCATTAAATCCTCAATTTATACAGGAATATCAACAATTTATGAAAAAATACTCAAAAGAATTTCCTGAATTTGACATTTCAGACAGTTTATATTCTTATCCGGATAACTGTTTCGGAGATGCTTCACACTTAAATTCTAAAGGGAAAAAACACTTTACAAAACAGTTTAAACGTTTGTATCATTGAGTTAAGTGTAAGACCCTGCGGGTTTAGATCTGCAAAAATTTAAAATTTTAACTCTGATATTATGTTAAATGCAAACCCGCAGGGTCTGCAAATACAAAATTTAACTTTTTATATTGCTTTCATCAATAATTTTATACAATTTATCGGAACGCCGTATTTTTTCTTTTATCGGAATTGAAACAACTTGTCCTTTTTTTACATTTTTAACCGGCTTTTCATCAAATCGAATTTCGTCAACTTTCGTTTGTATAACGCCGGTTGTCGGACCTGTTATCATTATTTCGTCATCAACCGAAAGTTCTCCGGATTGTATTAAAAATTCTCCTACCTGTATTTTTGAAAACCAATTATTCACTTTTCCTACAAAAACTTTCTGCTTTGTTGCTTTTGAGCCGTAATCTTTACTCCATTCGCCCAATTTTCTGCCCAAATAATAACCGTCCCAAAAGCCGCGGTTAAAAACAGTTGAAAGACGCTTTGTCCAATTTTGTATTTTTCCTTCGGTATAAGTGTTTTCATACACGGCATCCACCGCTTCGCGATAACATTCAACGGTTGTTTTTACATACTCGGCAGGTCTTGCCCGCCCTTCTATTTTTAAAACTTTTACGCCCGCATCCAATATTTTATCGACAAAATTAATCGTTGACAAATCTTTCGGCGACATTATGTATTCGTTATCTATTTCGAGTTCAAAGCCGGTTTCTTTTTCGGTAACGATATACGGCTTTCGGCAGGTTTGCAGGCAGGCACCCCGGTTTGCCGACGAATTTTGCTCGTGCAAACTCAAATAGCATTTTCCGGAAATCGCCATACACAAAGCTCCGTGAGCAAAAATTTCAATACGAATTAATTTTCCCGAAGGTCCTTTTATTTGCTCTTTTTCAATTGTTTCGGTAATTTTTTTAACCTGCTTTAAACTTAATTCTCTTGCCAAAACCATTACATCGGCAAAATGTGCATAAAACTTTAAGGTTTCGATATTGCTTACATTCACTTGCGTAGAAATATGAATTTCAACACCTTGCGAGGAAGCATAATTAATTACCGCTTGGTCGGAAGCAATTACGGCGGAGACACCGGCATTTTTTGCAATGTCAATGATTTGTTTCATCAAATTAATGTCGTAATCGTAAATTACGGTGTTTACGGTAAGGTAGCTTTTAAGCTTATTTTCGTTGCATCGTTTTACAATTTCTTTTAGATCTTCCGTTGAAAAATTATTGCTTGATTTTGCCCGCATATTCAATTGTTCAATTCCGAAATAAACGGAATCGGCACCCGCATTAATTGCCGCCGCCAACGATTCGAACGAACCGACAGGTGCCATTATTTCTATTTCTTCTCTGTTGTATTTCATGTTTTAATACAGTAAACCCGTAATTTATATTTTACGGAATCTTGGCTCTGTTATATTTTTATATGTTTTTCTTGAAATTTTAACCGGCTCAAAAGAAATTTGCAACTCTGCTGACGCTTGATTATATGCTTCTTTTAAATCAGAATGTTTAAACGGTCTGATTTTATACAGTTCTTTAAAAATATCAACGGGGCTGTTAAGATAGTTGTGAATATCTAATAACGCCAATAGAAATAAAGAGCTGTAAATTCTTGCATTTTTGTTTAATTTATTATAGGCAGTTTTAAACTTGGTATCGTCCGAAATAATAACATTTACTCCCGTCTTTTCAGACTGACTGATAACTTCGGCTTCTCCTTTGTCAATTCCGTTATGTTTTAATAAAAGGTCTGTACTGTAAGAATCAGATATTGAACAAAGAGACCAAAAACCTTCATTTGGTCTTAATCTGTCTAAAATAAAAATTCTTTTCGGTTCTTTTTCGAGATACTTTTCATATTCGTTTTTAACTTCAACGGGTATTAAAATTTGAGAAAAAACATTTCGCAAAAGACTAAAAACATTAAAACGCTCCAATCCCGTTAAATTTACGAGACAGTCATTATCAATAATTATTTTTGATTTCATTCCGAACTTCCGCCTAATAAAAGTAAACCGACCCCGATTCCGAGTAATGCCAGTAACGCATTTCTTTGTTGTTTTACCTCTTTTATTTCCGTTTGATTTTTGGTTCTTTCTTGAATATGAATCTTCGGAAATATTTTTTCAGAAATTATTTTATCAAAATCATCATTCGGATTAAAATATATTTCGGTAAAATATTCCGTAATTTTACCATCCAAATTTTTTCCTTTCTCAAAATTATAGATAACAATAATTTTAGATTTATCTTTAAATACTTTTCCGGCGTATTGTATTTCTTGTTTTACAATTTCACTTAATTCTTCCGTAGAAAAAACAATCAGCCAATCCGATTGAGAAATTCTGTTTTTTGTTTCATTATCAATAACTGTTTCTGAATTATATCTGTCCGGTAAAAACATTCTGAAACCGTTTACGGCTCCGGTAGTGTGAAGTCTAACCGCCAATGTTTGTTCAAAATCTGAATTCGGATTATACGATATAAATATTGTCGGAGTTTTCATTTCTTTCTGTTTTATAATTTTTATTTGTAAGATACGAATATATCGTGAAATTCACAACAAAATATAATAAAAAATATTTTTTTACCCCTGAAACTGTTTCAAAAATCGCAAATCATTTTCAAAAAACAAACGTAAATCTTTTATGCCGTATTTCAGCATGGCAATTCGTTCAATTCCCATTCCGAAAGCAAAGCCGGTATATTTTTCACTGTCTATATCATTGGCTTCCAAAACATTGGGGTCAACCATTCCGCAACCGAGAATTTCCAACCAACCGGTGTATTTACAAACATTACAACCTTTTCCGCCGCAAAGCGAACACGAAACGTCCACTTCGGCACTCGGCTCGGTAAACGGGAAATACGACGGGCGCAATCTTATGCGTGTTCCTTTTCCGAAAAATTCTTCGGCAAAATATTCCAAGGTTTGTTTTAAATCGGCAAACGATACGTTTTCGTCAATATAAAGACCTTCTATTTGATGAAAAATACAATGTGCCCGAGCCGAAATGGCTTCGTTTCGGAAAACTCTTCCCGGAGAAATCGTTCTTATCGGCGGTTTTTGTTTGTCCATTACCCTTACTTGCACCGACGATGTATGCGTTCGCAAAAGAATATCCGGATTTTTTTCGATAAAAAACGTATCCTGCATATCGCGAGCCGGATGTTCGGGCGGAAAATTTAATGCCGAAAAAACATGTAAATCATCTTCAATTTCGGGCCCTTCGGAAATCGTAAATCCGAGACGCATAAAAATCTCCGAAATCTCATTTCTTACGATTGAAATCGGATGCCGAGAGCCGTTTTCAAACGCATCGCCGGGCAATGTTAAGTCTAAGCCGATTTTTACCTCATCTTTCGATTTTAAATTTTGTTTAAGAAAATTTACTTTATCGCTTACCGTATTTTTCAATTGATTTAAAACCTGCCCGTATTCTTTTTTTTGTTCGTTCGGAACATTTTTAAAGTCTTTAAAAAGTTCGGTTACCGTACCGCCTTTTTTAGATAAATATTTTATTCTGAAAGCTTCAATTTCTTCCGCATTTTCGGAATTAAATGCTTCAACTTCTTTAAGTAAACTTTTTGCTTTATCTAACATGTTGTTTTATATTTTATTATGCCTGTTTATTCAACAATTACTTTAACCGTCATTTTAACATCTTTAATCGGTCTGTCGTTTTTGTCCGTTTTAACGGAAGCAATTTTATCTATAACATCGAGTCCTTCGACAATTTCGCCGAAAACCGTATAATTTCGGTCAAGATGCGGTGTTCCGCCGATTGTTTTATATATTTTCCTTTGGTATTCGGGAATTTTATATGCTTTGTAATCCTTTCTATTTTTTATTTCTTCAATTAAGCTGTCAAAAGCCGGTTTGTTCCCGGTCATCCTGTATTCGCTTGCCTGTTTGCCTATTTCGGGATGCAAATTTATATAATTTCCCAAAGAAATTTGTTCTTCAAGTTTATTCAATTCCTCATCGGAAAATTTTCGCCCTTGGACAATATAAAATTGCGAACCCGAAGATTTTTTCAGCGGATTTACATTATCGCCTTCACGAGCGGCAGCAATAACGCCTTTTTTATGAAAAAGAGAATCGTTAAACTCGGCATCAATTTCGTAACCGGGACCGCCGTTTCCGAGCATTTTTCCGGCAGGTGCATTTTTGGAGTCCGGATCGCCGCCTTGTATCATAAAATCTTTTATAACCCTGTGAAACAGTAATCCGTCAAAAAAACCGCTTTTTGCCAATTTTATAAAATTTTCCTTATGCTTCGGTGTTTTATCATACAATTTAATTTTCATATTTCCGAAATCGGTTTCTATAAGAATTAATGTGTCGCCTTTTGTTTTTGTCCCGATTTTTGTATCCGTACCGGATTTACAGGCAGAAACAGAAAAGAAAAAATTTACTGAAACAAAGAACAGGTACTTTATTGCTTTTTTCATTTGTTCGGTATATTAATTATTGTTATTTTGCAAAATTAAAATTAAATTTGATTTATGAATAATCTTTAATTTTTCATCATTATTATAAAAACCTCTTAAAATATCATTATGAAAAAACTCTGTATAATTTTTGTTTCTGTTTTTATTATGCACACAGGTTTTTCGCAAAATTATGCAAAACAAGTTGAAAATAATAATCGCTTTACATTTGAACTTTTTTCCGGTTTAAATAATTCGGAAAACAATCTTTTTTTATCCCCTTTCAGTGTTTCTTCCGCATTGGCAATGACTTACGAAGGGGCAAGAAATAAAACAAGAACGGAAATGTCGGAAGTTTTACATTTTCCGCTTGACGGAAATATTCTTAATACGTCTTTTAAGCGTATTATTTCCGAAACACAGAAATCCGTAAATCCGAAATTTTACCGGCTGAATATTGCAAATTCAATTTGGGCACAAAAAAATTATCGCTTTTTGCATTCTTTTTTTACTGCCGTT
Organism: uncultured Draconibacterium sp.; assembly: GCA_964500765.1. Classification (GTDB taxonomy): domain Bacteria; phylum Bacteroidota; class Bacteroidia; order Bacteroidales; family JAADGE01; genus JAADGE01. The sequence goes on along the minus strand of CAZCPV010000011.1, from coordinate 1,249 downwards.
AACGAATATTACGGTGCAAAAATCGAGGAAGTAAATTTTAAAACAGCGGAAGAAAGAGAGATTGCAAGAAAAAAAATAAATGATTGGACGGCAAAAAAAACAAATGACAAAATAAAAGATTTATTGGATAAAAATTCACTTGACAGCGATACAAAAATGGTTTTGGTAAATGCTGTTTATTTTTTGGCAAAATGGGATAAAACGTTTAATGAGAAACTTACAAAACAGGATATTTTTTACGGATTCGAAAAAAATGTAAAAAAGGATTTTATGCACACAAAGAAAAGAATGAAATATGCAGAAAATGAGGGCGTTAAATTAGTAGAAATACCCTATAAAGACAAACGGGCATCAATGATAATTATTATGCCCGACACTTCTTTAAACTATCGTAATTTTGTGAAAAATTTAAACATTAATTCCTACCGAAAACTTTATAAAAACGGAGAATATCATAATGTAAACCTGACATTCCCGAAATTTAAAATCAACTATAAAAATGATTTGGCAAAAACACTTTATGATGCCGGAATGCAGCGAGCATTTTCAAATCGTGCCGATTTTACGGGAATGACCTGCAAAAAAGAACTTCGTATCGATAAAGTTATTCATCAAACATTTATAAACGTTGACGAAGCCGGAACCGAAGCGGCAGCAGCTACTGCCGTGGTTATGAAACGTATTACTTCGGTTAACCCGAACGATATTGTAAATTTCAAGGCAGACCGTCCGTTTGTTTTTCTTATAGTAGAAAAAAATACCGGCAGCATATTATTTATAGGACAATTAGTTAAATAAATGACAATAAAAGAAGCACAAAAAACGGTTGATAATTGGATAAAGGAATACGGTGTTCGCTATTTCAACGAACTGACCAACATGGTGTTGCTTACGGAAGAAGTCGGCGAACTTGCAAGAATAATTTCGCGTAAATACGGAGAACAATCTTTTAAAGAATCGGATAAAAAAATGAATTTAGCCGATGAAATGGCGGATATTCTTTTTGTTTTGATTTGTTTGGCAAACCAAACCGGAACAGATTTAACCGAAGCTTTGAAAAAGAATCTTGAGAAAAAAACTGAAAGAGACAATAAAAGACATCTTTTAAATAAAAAATTAAAAAAATAAGCCGTTTTTTTTATAAAATTTTTACATTTGCGCGCTTATTTTTTATTTCGGCCTGTAGCTCAGTCGGCAGAGCACGTGACTCTTAATCTCGGTGTCGCGGGTTCGAACCCCGCCGGGCCGA
>CAZCPV010000010.1:11659-26265 GCA_964500765.1 uncultured Draconibacterium sp. | reverse complement strand
ATAAAACAAAATCCCTGCGGGTTTTCAAAACCCGCAGGGTATAAAACAACGGTTTTTAACCGCAGAGTATAAATGAAAGGTATAAAGCAACAGACATTAAAAAATATCAAAAATTAAATCGGTGCAGGAGTGCAACGGTTTTGTGCAGTTTTTTTTAATGTGTATTTTAAAACTTTTAAAGGTCACATTGAGAATAGTTCATAGATTTTCCTCCCCGGCACAAGTCGGGGAGGTTTTTATGAGCTATCAAAATACCGAGGGTTTCACTTGAAGCGAAACCCTCGTTTACAAAAACTATGTGTGCAATCCGTGTAATCTGTGTACAACTATTATCTTCATCACCCGCGGACGCAGGAAAAATAATTCGTGTATTAGTGGCTTCTATTTTAAAAAACAATCCGTGCATCCGCAGCTTTTATCTTCAATACTAAAACGGGATACTCAAAGCAATAAATTCCGGCACAATTTTTTGCGAACCGTCCAGAAGATAAGAAACACGCCCGCCTATTTCTATCGGTTCCTGCAATCGTAAAACATACATTTGTAAAAACACCTCCAAACCGCCGGATTGATAGGTATCGGTATTCTCGCTTCCTATTCTGTTTAAACCGGCAATATCATAAAAAATATTCGCCCTTATACGTTTAAAATATACAAAAGGTCCGATATTAAAATCGGGATACCAAACAGGAAAAGCATAATTTGCCTGAAATGAAGTAAAACGGTCAAAACCCTTATATTCAAAGCCCCTCGGAAAAGATTGCGGCGAATTAAACCAATAATAATTATTTCCGTCGTAATCGTTTCTTTGTTGCTCAAAACCGAGTTTAATATTTACGGAATGGTGTTTAAAAATTCCGGGTAAATAAGCGGAAGCCAGTAAAGAAAATTGATGCCCGTAAATATTCGTATTAAACGGCGTATGTTGATAAAGAGCATAAGCAAAATACCCGAATTTCGGATTTATATCCTGCGTTGCTTGATGCCTGAACGAATATAAATATCCGGAATATGCCAATGCGGAAAAATTACCGTTCAAAGATTCGTTCAAGAATCTGTAATCTTTGTCTTTCTTTTGAATAAACGAGTAAGAAGCATTTAATCTCGCCCCTTTGGAATATACACCCGAACTGAAATTTAAAGGTACGGAAGTGTTGAATGTTGCTGTTGATTCTTCCCAACGATCATTTCCTTCATCGTAATTAACACTGCGTTGTGCCCAACCGCCGGAAACTGAAAATTCAGGATAGAAACGTTTGAAAATCAAACTAATATCCGAACTTAATGTATTTTCGTTAATATCATAACTTCCGCCGAGCGAACCGTAAACCGTATTTAAAATATTTGCCGAATAAACATTAAATCCTACTTTTGGTTTATAATTAAAAATATCGTCGGCTGAAAATGTCGAAGCCGGCTCGGAATAAAATCCCCAACTGTGGATATTTACCGCATGTTTCAATCTACTGTATTTCTTAATATCGAAAGTTTTATTCGGGATTAAATCCGGATTCATTGCATTTTTCCCTTGTTCTTGTTTTTGCAAAATATCAGCGGTATGTAAACCGATATATGTTACCTCTTCAATCGGTTTCCAATTGTTTTCCTTAAGTGTAATTTCGGCAATATCGTAACCTTCCGCCGAATAATTTATAAACAGCATTTTGTTGTCTTTTATTCTCGGATTATAGCAGCCGAATTTTACGGAAGTTATTTGAAAACGTTTTTTTGTGTCAATATCAATCGCATAAATATTTCCGATACCGTTATACGGCGAATTGTAAATAATGAAATTTTTATAAAATGCCGGTCGCCCGATATTTTCAAAAAAGCGTTTTGTTATATCTTTCGTAAGTCCTTTTTCGGTATCAAGAATTGAAATTTGTGTACCGTATTCATTGCTTTTTGTAAATACAACTTGATTGTTGTCGGAATTCCAGCTCGGAGTTCTGTAAAAATCATTATTTTCGGCAAGAAATCGTTTTAAAATTTTCCCTGTTTCGGCATCTAAAACTACCAATGCACATTGCATATTTTCTTTATATTCGACAGCGGCAATTTTTTTACCGTCCGGAGAAATTGCCGGAGCAAATAATTTTTGTTTTTCGGTTAAACGTTTTTCTTTTTTTGTTGCAATATCAAATACGATAATATCGGAGTAATCTCTTAATTGCCAACGTAAATCGGGGTATTTTCTCGACCAAACAGCTTTTCTTTTTCCTGCGGAAACAATTCCGGCATCCGTAGCTTGTATTTTATATTCTTTACCGTAATTATCTATCATATAAAAACTTGTGATATCGCTTTTCATACTGCTTTTTTTCACCAAAATATGCGTATCGTCAATAAAATTCGGTTCGGTATATTTTGTCCACGACTTTTTCCTTGCGTTGTTGATTACTTTAATATCGCTTGTTTTTAAATTTTTGATTTTATTTGTCCATGAAGAATCCAAATCGTGCATGGCTTTTTTGTATAAGTTCTTTTCGTTCAGTCCCGTATGATGTTTCAGAGCCATAGAAAAGGCATAAGGCCAGAAAGAAAATTTTGAAGAACTTTCCAAGGTTTTGTCCCAAATATCGGCACCGTAATGTTCTCGTGCATAAGAAGTAAGCAGCCAACCCAAATTGTAATGTCCGGGATAAAATGTTTTGTACGAACGAAATTTTGCTTTGTCGTATTTTATTTTTTGATTGCTTAAAAGAATGGTTCTTATTCCCATTTCAAATTGCGGAATTCTGCCTCTTCCGCTGTTTGAAAGTGCCGTTTCCGTACAAACGGCATCGCCTTCAAAATACCAATAAGGGTAGGAGTATTGTCCTATAAGAGTTCCGGTTTGCCCGAGAAAAATACTCATGAGTTTTGTAAACCGTTGATTACTTTTTGCGTATTGCACGGCATGTCTGAATTCATGCGAACCGAGTGTGTAGAACCAATCTTCGCTGCCCAAATCAGCGGCATATTGCGAAGGCGTAACATACCATGCCGAACGCCAAGGTCTTAAGCCGACAAATCCGTTGGAAACCGTTGATTGATTGTAAATTATCAAAGGAAGTTTTTTCGGCTTTCCTTTTACGGTTTTTGTTTCGAGCGGATATAAATAATCAATTAAATTTGCCGTTTTTTGAGCTTGATTTTCCAAGCCCGCAGGGAAAATAATTTTTGCATGTTCGGAATTTATTTCATTCCATTTTAACGAACCGGGATTTTGTTGCGAAAACAAATGCAGAGAAATAAAACTCACAAAAAGAAAAAGAACAGAATTTTTCATATTAAAAATCTTATGTTTTATAAAATCCAAACATAATTTTTTTTATTGAAAATAAAAAATGCTTTCCGTAATAATTTATAAAGTCATCGCATCACTTTATATTTGTCTGAAAAGGTGATGCGATGACTCTCGTGTCAGTTATTTATCAATCTCAACTCTCACACCTTCGGAATGTGCCGTAAATTCCGGAGCATACATACATTGAATTGTCGTAATGCCGTTTGAAAAATCGCCTTCGTGGGTTACGCGTAAAGGATATTCAAAAACATAGGTTCCTTTGGGCAGATATTCCATAAAGAAATTGGTTGAGGCATCTTTGGTTGTTTCGTAGTAGCCCAATCCGTCTTGATATTTGTAGTTTGAAAAAACGCTTATCGGTTCAAAGCCGCTTGCCCGCATATCTTTCATGTGGATGTATTCCATTCGGCGGTCAACGCGAAGTTCAATGCGTACAATTACTTTATCGCCGATTTTCAGCTTTGCCTTGTCGGAAATCTGTTCTGTTACTTTGCCTCTTTCGGTCAGTTTTTCGATAAATAATTGTTTTTTGAGTTTCAGCGGTGTTTCGTGCGGCGTTATTTTATCTAAATCTTCGAAATATTGCCAATACATTGCCCCCCAGCTTACGCCTTCGTCTGATTTTTTTACGGAAATATTTCCCATTTCGGGTTTTATTTCGTTTCCGTTCCACGAAGTTTTAAAATAACCGGTTCCGGCTTCAATTTTCAGGTCTTTTTGTTGTTTCGGGTCAAATTTTTTGCCGGCAATTTTTATTTCGACTTGCTTATCGCTTACAAGCCAATCGCTTCCTCGTATTAACAAAGCATAAACGGCTTCGGCAGTAGCTTTGGTTGTTTTCCAGTCTTGGGTTTGTTTTTGTTTCAGCAACCAAATTTTCATATCGTTTACAGCTTGCTTATCAGTTGTAACTTCATCAAAAACTTCAATCATAAGTGCTTGAAATTCAATAGGTGCCTGATACCAATACCAACCGCCGACATTATCTTTCCAATACATTCCGAGTTCTTTGTGATTAATCGAATGTTCTTTCAACGATTTTACGATTTCCTGTTCGGTATGAATGCCGGTTTTTGCTTGCGGTTGTCGATACAATGCTAAAGCAATCATTCCCTGCATATATTTGCTTTGCGAAAGCCAATATTTTTTTGCCTGTCCGAGGTAGTAATCATACGCTTCCTGCGAACGTTTCGGCACGGGAATATCAGTAAAATAACTTCTCCCGTAAAGGTATTGAATGGCTGAATACGACAGATGATTTTTTGCAAGTTCTTCTTTTTTGTAATGTTGTTTCAGCCAATCGTAGTCTTCTTTTATTCTTGAATCGGTATATCGGATTGCTTTTTTCAGCATATTGAAAGTTTTTTGGTCTTGCCTTACGGATTTTACGCCGAGTTTGTCGAGATGTCCCATTCCGGTAACGATATATTGTGTAATATAGCGGCTTTCGGGCATACCGTCGAACCAGGGCCAGCCGCCGTTTGCTTTTTGTGCTTTTTGAATTTTTCGCAAAGCGATATTCAGTTCATTGCCCATTTTATTGAGGTCGAAAAGTAAACCGATGCGTTTTTTGCGTTCGCTTTCGTTTTTACCTTGTAAAACCCAGGGTGTTTCTTCCAAAAGAACGGCTTTCAGTTCCCGGTTTTTTTCAAGATTTGAAATTAAAGCACCGGCATTTTCTTGTTTCCAGCTGTCGAAAACGCGTTTTATTTTCGGATTTGAATTGGCGATATGCGATGCGATGCTGTTGGCATAAAAACGACTGAATGTTTGTTCGGTGCATTCGTAAGGATATTCCATAAGGTAGGGCAATGCCTGCACGGCGTACCATGCCGGATTTGAGGTGAATTCGAGCGTTAATTTATAATTTCGGATACTTGTTGAATTTCCGGAATTGAGCAATTTTTTAAATTTGAAATTTTTGCTTTCTTTTCCTCTTATCGGAAGCGGCAAACTTTCGGTAACAAGCATTCGATTGCTTAGTACGGGCAACGGTTTTTGCTCGCCGTCGGAAAAATCGCCGGCTTTTGCAACTACTTTATACATAATTGCCCCGATGCCTTCGGGTACAGCAAGTTTCCATTCCGTAAGCGTATTTCCGCCGGCTTTTACGGTAAAATTTTTATTTGCTTTTTCGCCCGAAATGAGAATATTTACCGGTTTCATCGAAAGTGCATCGAAAAATTCGAGTTTTACGTTTCCGTTTAAATCTTTTTCGGAAATATTACTGATTTTTACGGGGAAAGTAATTTTATCGTTTTCGCGGAAAAAACGAGGTGCATTAGGCATCAACATTAAATCTTTTTGGGTAACAAGTTCTTCGTTGATAAAGCCGTATTTTAGGTCTTTGGTGCTTGCAAAACCCATCATTTTCCATTTCGTTAAACTTTCCGGTACGATAAAACTGATGATAACTTCACCTTTTTCGTTTGTTTTAAGGTGCGGATAAAAAAATGCCGTTTCGTTAAAATTTGTTCTTACTTTTATGTTTGAAAAATCTTCGGTTTTATTTTCTCCTGTGCTGTTTTCTTCATTATTATCCGAATTTTCAATTCCGTCGTTTACTGTTTTATCTGTTTCTGATTCTTTTTGTTCGGGAGTAGGCGGAACTTCCGAAACTGCGTTTGACAGTTTTTTATGTTTTCTTTTAACACCTAAAGCTGTTACTTTCACTGTCGGAGCTTCGTCATAAGCATAATTCATACCTCTTCGACCCCCGAAATAGCCGTAGCCGTATGAAAATCCGAACCAATTAAACTTGTCGTAAAATAATGATTCGACAAAGATTCCTACGTCAAGATGTTTTTTCAGCAATTGAGAATATGAGCTTGTAAAAGTTCCTGTCGTAAAATTTTTTGAAGAATAATATGAGTTGTAGATATTAAAATTCCATGTATTTTTTTTGAATTGATCGAGTGATGCATCGTACAGCGTGGCAAGCATTTCGGCGGCAACTTTTTCGCCTTTTGGTCCTTTTATTTTTATTTTCCACTCTTCTTTTTGTCCGGGATAGAGTTTATCGCGGAATGTTTCAAATTCAATATCCAATTTTTTGTTTGAATAAGGAACAATAACGGTTGAGGTATAATTATAAATCCTGTTATCTTTTATAAATGCAAAATGCACGGCAAAATTGCCTCTGTCGTCTTCCGTTACGGGAATTTTTATGAGTTTTTGCTCGTTATTTAATTTCAGGTATTCGGTTTTTACGATTTTGTCTTTTTTCTCTATTTGATAAATCAGATTGACATTTTTGTATGACGAGCCGATTAAAAATGAGGCATTTTCTCCCGGTTCACATATGAGTTTCATAGGTTTATAAAAACTCGGTGTTTTAAATGCAAGTTTTTTTGTTTTATGCGACGTAAGTTTGAAAAAATGTTTGTTGCTTACGGGGTTTCCGAAAGAGTCTTTTGATTTTATTTCAAGAATATAATATCCGTTTTCGGCATTTTTTAAAAATGAGAGGTTTAATTTCTTGTTTTTTCCGGTATTAAATTCCGATGAAAAAACTTTTTTTCCTTTTTCAAGATTTTGTTGCAAATTTTCATCGACATATACGTTTTCGGGAAATTGTTTATACCATTCTTCTTTGGTATAAATTTGTTTATCCGGTGCAGCCCACAGCCGATTTCTTAAAAGTGTCGGGTTGTCCTTTTGTTGGTAAATTTTTATTTCGCCTTGAGCAGGGATAAATTCGCCGTTAAGGTTTTGCGTGTTTATGTTGTATTCAAATTTTGCATCTTTTTCAAATTCTGCAATGTCTTTATTTATAATTTCAGGAACGGGAATGCTTATTTGTAATGCTCTGTAGCCGATTTGAATATAAGTGCTTGTGCTTTGGGTTTCGCCGTTTATGTCGGTTATGTCGGCAATTATTTTATAGCTGAAATAGGTAAATTCATTTTTGGGCATACTTAAATCGGGCAGTGCTTTAAAATTAATTTTAAACTTGCCTTGCTCGTCGGTTTTTGTTGTTCCGTTTTTTATTTCGGTCGGTTGTGCGTTGAAATTCCAAAACCGCCAACCCCGCCATTTCGGAGTTCTGATAATTCGGTATTTTACGGCTGCATCGGTCAGCGGAGCTCCGGCATAAGATTTTGCTTCGCCTTCTGCCGTAACGATTTCTTTCAGCAGGTAGTTCCCTTTAAAAGGCAGCATTTTTACTTCAAATTTCGGTCTTTTGTATTCTTCAACCGAAAAAGAAAGGGTGCCGTAGTCGCTTTCCAGTTGAAATTGACCGTTTAATACGCCTTGCGGTAAGATAAACGTGCCGCTGAATGTTCCGAATTCGTTTGTTTTTAATTTTAGTTCGCTTACTTTTTGATAATTAACATCATACAGAACAACTGTTTCTTCTTTGTTTGTTACAATTTTGTTTATTTCTTGGTTTGAAAGAATTGAAATTCCTTTAAAAAATACGGTTTGTCCGGGGCGGTATATGGCTCTGTCGGTGAAAAAATAGGTATGTCGGTAGAGATTATTGTCTTTTTCGTAATTATACATGTAAAAAGAGCCGTCGCTTGTTAAAAAGTCGTTTCCGAGTTTAAAATCAACATTCCAACTGTTATAAGAACTTTTATTTTCGGGGGGAATAACGAAAATTCCGTTTTTGTCGGTTGTGTAGGTTCCTTTTGTGTTTCGGATGTATTTTCTAAACGTATAGCTGTATTTTTTGTTCCAAACAGTGCATTTTACGCCTTGCAGGGGAAGTCCGGTTTTTCGGTTTAAAACCCAAAATTTTTGGGCACCGTTATCTTGTTTTTGTGCTATGTAGCTTATGTTTGAAACTGTAATATCTTTATAAGTTGCAAGTCCTTTTTCGTAGGTAAAATTTTTATTGTCGGAAATAAAAATAAGGTAAAATCCGATATCCAAACCGTCGTTTAGCAATTCCGTCGAGTGTGTATTAAAATCGCCGTCGTTCGGTACTTTTTGTGAAAATTGTTTTACGGTTTGCGAGTTTTGAAAAATTTTGTCGTAAAATTCCGTTCCGTATCGCTTTTCGGAAAGTTTTAAGTATTTATTCAGGTCGATTTTTGCAATGCGGATATAAATTTCATTGATATTTCGGTAAGTAATTTTTGCCGAAAATTTTGATTTTTCCGGAATTATTTTTTCCGTTTCAACGGAAAGATTATGCGATTGTATTGTAATGCTTAAATTTTTTGCTGCTTCGGCGGCATGTGTTTTCGGGTATTTTTTTATGATGTTTTCGCATATTTCGAGAGCTGTTTTTTTGTTGTATTTGTATTTTTCGGTATCTTTATTTTTTGGATTGTATTTAGTTGAAAGTGTGTTGTATAAATTGGCTTTTACGATGGAAATTTTACAGGAAAACGGGATGTCGGAATATTTTTTTTCAAGATTTGAAAGAGCATTCAGATACAGTTCGTCTTTTTTTGGATTAACGGAAAACTGATATACGAATTTCAGGCGTTTTAAATCCGCATCAATTAACGCATCTTTATTTTTTGTGTCGGAAAGTCGAAATTTTAATAAATCCTGCAAAAGACAAATTCCGTGAAAATGCAAAGAGAGGAAATCGGAAGATGCAATTTCTTTATTTGCAAATGATTGAGCATCATCAAAATAATATGCTTCTTCAATCTCAAAATTATCAGCCGGTTTTGTAAGGGATATTTCGGTATTTGAGAAAAAATCGATTGCTTTATTTGCCAAAAAATCGTAAAGCGTAGGGCGAAGATTTTTCGGTTTATTGCCTTCAATAATAAGTTCTTTAAAATCGGAAATCGGAATTTTTTGTAATCGCTCGGGGTCGGAAACCGAAGCCGTATATGCTTTTATGGTTTTCTCGACAAGATAATCGAGTGTCCAAGTTTGCATATCGTTGTTATCGAAATTTACGGTGTTTGTTCGTTTCTGAAATTTGTAGCGATTTGCTCCGTAATACCACCAATACATATCGGCAAGCATTGAATTCATAATTGCGTTGTCGGGAAAATCGGCCGTTTGTGCCGTGCTGTCGAGTTCTTTACAAAGTCGTTCAAAAGCATTTTCCTCAATTTGATTTTTGTATTTTAAGTTATAGATAAAAGATTTTATAACTTGTTGCGAGTTATTTTCTTTTTTTGCTTTTATATAGATTTCTTCGACAACTTTCAGTGCCGATTTCGGAAGTCCTTTTTTTTCGAGTGAATCGATTTTTTGCCATTGAACTTTGTAGAATGTCATTTTTTGGGCGTTTAGGTTAAGTGTTGAAAAAACAATGAATAAAAATGATGCGAAAAATGTGATTTTGGTTTTCATATTTTGTAAGTTTGATTATATGTTAAAGTAAAATAAAACTTCTCTGTAAAGATAAGGAAAATTTTAAATTTCCATAAATTAGTACGGAAGAAAAAAACGTATGCTTTTGAAACAAGAATAAAAATTATTTTTGTGAATTTACCGATGTTTTCGTATTTGCGGAATTATCGGATTGGTGCGAGCCGTCAATTTTTTCGTTGTTGTTTGCTTTGTTACCGGAGTAATTGCAGCCGGAATTTTCGTAACTGCCGAAAGACAGCGGAAGAATTATAAGAAAAAAAATATAAAAAACACCTTTTTTCACTTTGTTTGGTTTTGTATAACGAAAAATTTTGAGAAAGTTACAATTATTTTACGGAATAACATAATTTATTTTCATTTTTACGGTTTACTAATTGGTTTAAGTTGTTTCGGTATTAATAATATTTATTAAATTTGATATGAAGAAGTTTGTTAAAATAAGTTTGATTTTGTTTGTTTTATTCAGTGTCTTTTTTTTAAAAAGTTACGGGCAAACAGATACGGTTAATATCAGAAATTCAGCCGTTAAAGTATTTATTGATTGCAATAGTTGTGATGTAGAATTTATAAAACGAAAAATAAAATTCGTTAACTATGTGCGGGATACCAAAGAAGCCCAAGTTCATATTCTTTTTACCCGACAAACGGCGGGGAACGGCGGAAGAGAATACGGTTTTATTTTTATAGGACAAAAAGAATTTGAAGGAAAAAATGATACCTTAAAGTTTACAAGTCAGGCAGATAATACTTCCGATGAAATAAGAGACAGGCAGGTAAAGTATTTGACAATAGGATTGCTGCCTTATGTTTCTCATACTAAGCTTATTGACAGATTATCAGTTGATTATAAGAATATTGAAAAAGAAAATAAAGAAATTGTTAAAGATAAATGGGATAATTGGGTGTTCAGTTTATCTTCTAATACGTGGATGAACGGAGAAAGTAATTATAATGAGTTTAATCTGTGGTCAAATATCAGAATTCAACGTATTACGCCGGAGTGGAAACATATTTTCAGATTCAGTAACAGCTATTCCAAATCGACTTATGTTATTGACGAAACTTCAAAATATGTGAGTATAAATCGTTCAAATTCGGGCAGTGCTTTAAGTGTAAAAAGTATTAATGATCATTGGTCTGCCGGTGCAAAAATAACTGCCGGAAGTTCAACTTATAATAATTACGATTTTGTTTTAAGAGTTTTACCCGCTGTTGAATATAACATATTTCCTTATGATAAATCTTCGGTAAAGCAATTTACTTTTTTATTTGAATCGGGATATAATTACAGTGATTATACCGATACGACGATTTATAATAAAGTTAAGGAAAATTTAATTGAAAGTCAATTATCCGCAGCATATAAAGTAAACAAAAAGTGGGGAAGTATAAATGTATCGGTAAGCGGTTCGGATTATTGGCATGATTTATCAAAATTTAATCTTGATTTATATTCTTCGCTGAATATCAGAATTGTAAAAGGTTTATCGGTAAGGTTATCCGGCGGTGCCTCACTGATAAGAAATCAATTGAGTTTGAAAAAAGCCGGTGCCTCTTACGAAGAAATTTTATTAAGACAACAGCAAGTAGCCACCAATTATAATTTTTGGATGTCTGCCGGAATATCTTATACTTTCGGTTCAATTTATAATAATATCGTAAATCCCAGATTTGAAGGGAATACAAGATATATTATAAGATAATTTCCGTTTTTTCATTTTAAAATATATTTCTTTTTATACTTTTGAATTTTAAAATTCAAGAAATGGTTAAAAGAAATTTTTTAAAAGCAATCGGTCCCGGGTTATTATGGGCGGGTGCCGCCATAGGTGTTTCGCACATTGTTCAGTCAACTCGTGCCGGAGCGGGCTTTGGGTTTGCATTAATTTGGGTTATTATCTTCGCAAATTTACTGAAATATCCTTTTTTTGAATTTGCACCCCGCTATGCCGCATCAACCGGCGAAACTTTAATAGACGGTTACCGACGGCTCGGTAAATGGGCGGTTTGGATTTATGCCGTTATAACCGTTTTTACGATGTTCTTTTTGATGTCTGCCGTAACAGTCGTAACGGCGGGTATTTTTGCAAATGTATTTCACAGCACTTTGGCGGTAAATTATTGGGCAATAATTATCCTTTTAATTTTGGCGGCTGTTGTTATTATCGGAAAATATTCCGTTATCGATAAATTTGTCAAACTTATAATTGTTTTATTGGCAATTGCCGTAATTATTGCCGTAATTGCTGCTTTTTCGGAGGGTTATCATCCGAAACCCGAATATTTACATAAATTTGATTGGCTGACGGATATCGGATTTTTGTTGGCATTGGTGGGTTGGATGCCTACGGCTGTTGATGTTTCTGTTTGGCATTCGGTATGGACTATTGCCAAAAAGAAAGAAACCGGTTATGCCCCGACTTTAAAAGAATCGTTGCTGGATTTTAAAATCGGCTATTTCGGTACCGCTGTTTTGTCTTTGTTTTTTCTGTCTTTGGGTGCATTAATTATGTACGGTTCGGGCGAAACATTTTCGGCAAGCGGTGTTGCTTTTGCCGGACAATTGATTAATTTATTTACGGCAAGTATCGGTCCGTGGGCATATTATATTATTGCCGTTGCGGCTTTGGCAACGATGGTAAGTACAACGGTAACCTGCTTAGATGCCTACCCGCGTGTGTTGGAGCCGACAACAAAGATTATTGTTCCGAAATTAAATACCGATAAATATACAAAAAAACTGCAACTCGGCTCATTATTTATTGTACTTGCCGGAACCGTTATTATTTTCCTCTTCTTTTTGGGAAATATGAAACAAATGGTTGATATTGCCACAATTATTGCCTTTTTAACAGCTCCTGTTTTGGGTTGGCTGAATTTAAAAGTGATTACCGGAAATAATGTTCCGGAAGAAGCAAAACCGGGCAAATTTTTAATCGTATTGAGCTGGATCGGATTATTTTTTCTTACGGCATTCGGGCTTTATTTTTTGTATATTCGTTTTTTTATTTCATATTAAAACTATTCTATGAACACACTCGGAAATATTCTGTGGCTGATATTCGGCGGTTTTTTTATTGCATTGGCTTATTTTTTAAGCGGTGTAGTTTTATTAATTACGATTATCGGTATTCCGTTCGGATTGCAATTATTTAAAATCGGAAGTTTTGCTTTGTTGCCTTTCGGGTACAAAGCCGTTCCGAAAGAAAAACAATCGGGTTGCCTGTCGGTTATTTTTAATATTATTTGGCTGCTTACGGGCGGAATTTCTTTGGCAATAACACATGCCGTATTGGCTTTGATTTTTGCAATTACGATTATCGGAATTCCTTTTGCTTCGCAACATTTGAAATTGGCAGGATTAGCTCTTACGCCTTTCGGCTATAAAATTGTTGAAAATACGGCTGAATAAGTTAAATTTTTGTCGAATTTTAGTATCTTTGGCATAATAAAATACATTATATTATGAAAAAATTTCTGAAAGTATTATTCTTAATTATTATTCTCGGTGCAGGCGGTTTTTGGGTTTATATTAAATTTATTTCACCTGTTGTAATGAAAAAATCTATGACAATGGTGCCCGATGATGCAATTTTGATTATTGAAACCGAAAATTTGGCAGATGCCTGGACGGAAATAAGTAACAGCAAAGTTTGGAATTATCTTTTAACAAATCCGTATTTTAATGATTTGAACGAAGATTTTGAAATGCTTAATACCTATCTGAAAAACAACAATTTAGCCGATTTTATGCTGAAAAAAAGAAGCATGATTATGTCATTGCACATGATTTCGGCACGCGATTGGGATTTTCTGTTTGTTGTTGATTTGCAAAATTTAGCTCAAATAAAAAAATTGGGCTTAAAAAATTTATTGAAACAGGCAGAAGGATATAAAGTAAAAAGCAGAAAATATAAAGACGAAACAATTTTTGAACTAACGGATGAGGAGAGCCCGTCAGATGTTATTTATCTAACAATCAGCGATAATCAGCTTGTTGTAACGTTTACCGGTTCTTTAATCGAAAAATCAATCGACCAAAAAAATGCCGGCTACTGGGAACATAATAAAGACTACAATAAAGTCGTATCAAAACTTTACGGCGAAGAATTGTTTCGGTTATTTTTTAATTATAAGAAATTGAATGATTTCAGCATGTCTTTCCTTACGGAAGAATCCGAAACCGTAAATATGCTTGCAAATTCTTTGGCATATACCGGTTTTAATATTGATTTAAGAGATGAAATGTTAAGTTTCGACGGTTATACTTCGGTGGATTCTGTCGGTTCTTACGTAAAGGCATTGGCAAACATAAAGCCCGGAAAACTTTCGGCATGGGAAATTATGCCCAAACAAACCGCTATGTATTTTTCGATGGGGTTTAATGATTTTTTTGATTTTTATTACAATCTTACCAAGCAATACGAAGACGGAAATGCCGAAGATATGGAAGATATAAAAGAAAACATTTCCAAAATCGAACGATTGCTCGACATCAGTTTGCACGATGATTTTTTCAGTTGGATAGGCGAGGAAATAGCTGTTGTAAAATTACGTCCGGGTAAGCGAACACGCGAAGAAGATGTTGTAATCGTTATTCCGGCAAACGATATTGACAACGCAAAAGCCGGATTGGAACGGATTATGAAAAAAATTAAGCGAAGAACACCTTTAAAGTTTAAACCCGAAGAGTATAAAAATTTTAAAATTCAATCCTTGGAAATAAACGGATTTTTTAAATTGTTTCTCGGTAAGATGTTTAAAGATATTGAAAAGCCCTATTTTACTTTTATAGAAAATAATGTTGTTTTCAGCAATTCTTTGGAAAATCTTAAAAGTGTTATTGATTCTTACATTACCGGAAAAACATTGGATAAAGATGCGGATTTTGTGAATTTTAAAGACGAATTTAATAACAAATCTAATGTAACGATTTTTATCAGAACACCGCAAATCTATCAAAACCTGTACTATTACAGCAATGCCGTTGACCGAAAAAGTATTAAAGAAAATAAAGAATTTAAAA